>CAYHEI010000001.1:0-35025 GCA_964355385.1 uncultured bacterium
CCGATTGCCTCCCGGACCGCTCAAGCGTAAGATTCAGGGCCATGGCTGACCAGCAGCTCGGGATCGCGGTGGTGGGGATGGGGGGCATCGGGAACAACCACGCCCGCTGCTACGTCGCCAACCCCCGCACGAAGATCGTGGCGGTGTGCGACGCCATCAAGGACAAGGCGGACAAGGCCGGGAAGGATTACGGCTGCCACGCGTTCGACTCGATCAAGGCGATGCTGGGCGCCGGGATCAAGATCGACGCGGCGAGCGTGTGCACCGCGGGCGTCGAGAACGGCGGCGACCACTACGCGCCCACCATGGAGCTGCTCGCGGCGGGCGTCCCGGTCCTAGGCGAGAAGCCGATCTCCAACAAGATCCCCCACGCCCGCGAGATGGTCGCCCTGGCCAAGTCCAAGAGCATTCCCTATGGCATCAATCTCAACCACCGCTTCACCCCCGCCGCACGCAAGGCCAAGGAATGGCTGGACGCAACCCGCTGCGGTGAGCTGAACCTCATCACCATGCTCATGTGGATCAACAACCCAAACGAGTCCGCCGAGCACTTCCACATGCGCGCGCTGCATCCGCACTCCCTCGACGTCATGCGCTATTTCGTCGGCGACGCCGCCAAGGTGCAGGCCTTCTTCAAGAAGGGCAAGGGACGGAAGGTCTGGTCCAACGTCCAGGTGAACATCCTCTACAAGAGCGGCGTCGTCGGGCACCTCATCGGCAGCTACGACGGCGGCGGCCCCGGCCACCCGTGGGGGCTGGAGCGGTGCGAGATCATCGGCATGGACGGCCGCATCGTTCTCAAGGACGCCTGCGAGAAGCTCGAGTTCAGCCCGCGCCGCAAGGAAGCCGGCGAGCCCGAGAAGCACGAGTTCCTGGGCGGCATGAAGTCCTTCGGCGAGACCTTCCAGTCACGCATCGACGCCTGGATCGAGGACCTCGTCAAGAAGACCCCGCCCGACCAGGTGGACGGCAAGGCCGAGGACGCGTTGAAGATGCAGTTGATCATCGAGGCCGCCATCGAGAGCTGGGACAAGGGAACCGTCGTCGAGGTGCCCGCCACATGAAGCTCGGCTTCAATACCGTCCTCTTCGGCGGACACGACATGGAAGAGTCCTTCCGCTGGGGCAAGGCCTGCGGCTACGACGGCCTGGAGATCTCCGCCATCGACGGCATGAGCGAGCACCTGGTCCTGTCCAAGTGGAAGGAAATCGCCCCGCGCGTGAAGGCGCTCGCCAAGCAGTACGAGCTGCCCGTCACCGCGATGGAGCAGCCATCCCAGGACGCCGCGGTGATGGAGTCGGCCTTCCAGGCCGCCGCCGAGATCGGCATTCCGGTGATCAACTGCGGCCCGGGCGGCAAGTCCGGCGACGAAGCGTCACTCAAGCAGTCGATTGATTCCCTGGGCGCGCTCGCCCGCAAGGCCAAGACCTACGGCGTCACCCTCTGCGCCAAGGCCCACGTCGGCCAGGCCATGTTCGACACGCCCACCACCCTCAAGGTGCTCGCCGCGGTCAACGAGCCCTCGTTCGGCCTCGACATGGACCCCAGCCACATCCACCGCGCCAACGAAGACCCCGTGGAGGCCCTCGCCGCCGTCGTCACGCGCATCCGCCACGTCCACATACGCGACTGCAAGGGCCGCCAGCAGGGCCCCGGCACTCCCGAGATGCAGGCCAACGGCCGCGGCGACATCAACCTGCTCGGCTTCTTCAAGGTCCTCCACGGCGCCGGCTACGCCGGGCCGGTGAACCTCGAGATCATCGGCGCCAAGGCCTACTCCGTCCCCCAGTGCGTCGCCATCGCCGCGGAATCGAAGGGCCACATGCAGGCCTGCCTCCAGGCCTGCGGCGCGCGGCCCTAGCTCCGGCGGTCCGTCGCTGGCGCACGTTCACCGCTCGTATCTGACCATTCTCGCGCACATGGCAAATTGGACTTGACCGTCTTGCCATAGACGCTATATTGGTCACATGACGGCCCGGCCCCGGATCTACGACGCCATGCTGGCCGGGCACCTGCGACGGTGGCGGCAAATGGCCTTCGTCTCCGGTCCGCGCCAGGTCGGCAAGACGACCACATGCCGCCGCCTGGGCGACGCCTATTTCAACCTCGACGACCCGGCCGACCGCGCGGCCATCATGGGCAGTCCCGCGGCCCTGACAGCACGCCTGGGCCTCGACAAGGTTCGGAAGCGCAAGGCCGTCGTCGTGCTCGATGAACTGCACCGGTGGAAGAAATGGAAGCGGTTCCTCAAGGGGTTCTTCGACCGCTGGGAGGCGCACGTCCGGATCATCGTGACCGGCAGCGCGCGACTGGACGTGTACCGGCGCGGCTCCGACAGCCTCCTGGGCCGTTACTTCCCCTACCGCATGCACCCGTTCAGCATCGGAGAGATCGCGAGGCGGCGTCCGCCCGACTCCATCCCTCCCCCGCCGGTTCCGGTCCCTCGCGCCGACGCGTCGGCCCTGTGGGAATTCGGCGGATTCCCCGAGCCGTTCCTCAGGCGCGACCGCAGACATTTCTCGCGCTGGCAGACCGCCCGGACGCAGGTGGTCCTGCGCGAGGAACTGCGCGACCTGACTCGCGTCGAGGAAATCGCCCAGATGGAAGCGTTCGCCCGCCTGCTGGCAGGCCGTTCCTCCGCCCGGCTGGTCTATTCCCATGTCGCCGGGGAACTCAGCGTCCCGGTCAGCACGGCCATCCGTTGGACGAGCACCCTCGTGGCGCTCCACCAGGGATTCCTCCTCCGGCCTTGGCATCGCAAGATCGCCCGATCCCTGCGCAAAGAGCCCAAGTGGTATCTCCGTGACTGGTCGACCGTCTCCGATCCCGGCGCCCGGGCCGAGACCTATCTGGCCTGCCACCTGTTGAAGGCTGTCGATGGCTGGACCGACCTGGGGCTGGGAACGTTCGGCCTCTGGTATCTGCGCGACAAGGCTGGCCGTGAGGTGGATTTTCTCGTCACCCGCGACGACCAGCCGTGGTTCCTGGTCGAAGCCAAACTCTCCGACGGCCCGCTCAGTCCGGCCCTCGCGTACTTTCAGGCCAAGACGGGCGCGCGTCACGCCTTTCAGGTTGCCGTCCAGGCCCCCTGGGTCGCCGCGAATCCCTTCGAGCGGACCGATCCGGTGAAGGTCCCCGCGCTGACGTTCCTCTCGCAGCTGCCCTAGATGCCATGAGCCCATAGTAACCTCTTAACTTCCTTGATCCGAAGGACCGCCGATCCTTTTGTCAGCATGGCGCCGCCATTACTTCGATCTCGCCAACACGTCCGTGGAGGAGGACTTGAGGACGTAGTTCCGATATTGCGATTCGAATCGAATACCGCCGCCAAACAATCACGGATGTTGCTATGCTCACGGCGTGAGCAAGGAAACACCAGACCAGACCATTGCCCGGTTGCGGAGGGTCGCCGATGCCGAAGCTACGGCGGCTGTTGCGGCCGGCACAGCGGATGCTGTCGGACTGACCGGGTCGGCCAGCTCCGGCCGGGTCTGGCCCAGCAGCGATCTCGACATCCTGTTCATGTCCGATCGGATCACGGAACGCTGGTTCCGCTACACGGTCCGCGACGGCATCGTCCTGCACGGCATCGTCACGCCTTGGCCGGAGCTGGAGGCCTTCCGCGAATTGTATCCCAGCCGGATGATCGAGTCGGCAACCTGGGAGAGGATTCTCAATGCGACCTGGGCGATGGATGGGCTGGTGGCGATGAACATCCTCCATGACTCCTCCGGCCGGTTGCAGGCCATGCAGGCGTTTATGGCTAAACACCGCTTCGCGCCCGACGTCGTCGTTCCCCGCCGCCCTCTTCTGCTCGCCCGGGCCAGGGCCGAACACCGGAAGAGTCTCGACGCCCTGGACAACAATCCGCGCGAGGCCCACCGGTTGCATCACCAAGTGATCGATCTCCTGGGCGTCATCTGGCTCGAGGCGGGTCGACGCATCAGCAGCCACAAGGAGCTGGATACGACGCTGGGAGCCGTCGGTCTGGCACTCGGCGTCACACAATTGCAGGAACTGTTTCGCATGGCCGAAGGGGTCGAAACCTACCCCGCATCGCGCACCACGATTGAAGAGGCGTTCGCCAACTTGCTTGACCTGTATTCCCCAGCTATTGATGGACTTCTCACGGGCTATCCAACCGGCGATGGAGCCTGTGACTGGAAGATCGCCGACCATGTCTACGTCCGGCACATGACCCAATCGGTGCCGCACGCCCTGGAACGCGGGTGTCTCCTCCACCTGGCCTATGTCCGGGAATCCCTGCAGGAGTACGACCTGGCTTGGGTGCCACGGGAAGCCGCGAAACACGGCTACCCAGCGCCGGTGTCGTCGGAGCGGCTTCTCGCTGTCAAGCAATCAGCCATGGAGACGTTGATCCCGGCGCCATGGGAATCACGCCAGCGGGCCCTTGATGACCTGTTCACCCTGACCTCCGCGTTGTAGAGCGGAGTTGGGGACGCATAAATAGGAATGAGGAACGTATTTAAGCGGAGCTGAAATCACAAAGTCGGGGCTTTAGAATACCGGCGCGGACGCACCTTAGCCTGCCTCAATTCCGCATCAGGAGGCCCGCAGAGGCCCGCCACCCAGGGCGGGCATGTCTTTTCCTGTCTCAGAGGATTGGCCCAGCCAGAGGAGAGATGCTGGCGTTCGGCGTTCCGTAGATTCCAGTTTTGCTTCCAGTCTGTGGAATTCCCCCACCCAAACTCACCCAAGACCACCCATCGGCTCATCGGACCCGAATAGATCCAGAGAGGCCAATCCTCCTGAAAAGGAAAACCCGTGCAGGTTTTTGAGGCCTGCACGGGCTCCCGGCCAGTTTCCCGGTTTGAGGTAGAATCAGACGCGGAAGCAGACGGTCAGCTTCCCAAGCTGAACGTAGCCCGTGCCCGGAGCGGGCATTTACAGCGTGCTCCAGTGGATGTTGCTCACTCGTTCGCCGACCGGCACGGCTTCATGGCTGTTCGTAATCAACGTGGCGGGGCCGGATTTCCGGCCCGCAAGCCCGAGCCAGTACCGCACGTTGTGCGCGTGTTCCGCCTTGACTCGGGATGCGAGCTTGATCTCGCACGGCGACAAGAGCGCGCCATCAGGCAGGACAAGGTCAACTTCAATCCCGCTCTGGGAACGCCAGTAATAGGCTTCGGGCTTCACGCCCCGCGCATACCGGTCCTTGAGAATCTCCGAGACGACCGCCGTCTCGAACAGGGCGCCGGCCATCGGGCCGTTCAGTGCAGCAGACGCCTCATCCAGCCCGAGCAGGAAGCTGACGAGTCCCACATCAAGGAAGTAGATCTTCGGCGCTTTGAGGATCCGTTTGCCGAAGTTTTCAAAATATGGCGGAAGCAGGTGAACCAGGTAGCTAGCCTCGAGGACCGAAACCCAGCGTTTGACGGTCGGAACGCTGACGCCCAGCGGCCCCGCCAGGGCCGTGTAGTTCAACACCTGGGATGTGCGCGCCGCCAGCAGCCGCATCAATTGCTCAAAGTCCCTGAGGTCGGTCACCCCGAGTTGGGTCCGGACATCACGCTCCAGGTACGTTTGGAGGTACGACGAATACCAAAGGGGCGTGTTGATGCGCTTCTTGGTGAGCGGCTCCGGATAGGTACTGCCGGTCACGAACGAGGCGAGGCTCGGGATGCTCCGGCGCTCCTTCAATTGGATCGGCGGCAGGGCCAGGACAGCCACACGGCCCGCCATAGATTCCGAAACGTGACGCATGACGGCGAATTGTTGTGAGCCCGTGAGATACCACTGGCCGGGCCTGCGATCCTTGTCCACCAACATCTTCACGTAGATCGTGACATCAGGATAGTATTGGATTTCATCCAGGATCACCGGCCGGGGCAAGGACGCCAGGTAATCGGCACCGTTGGCCGCCAGCAGGCCGCGCACGCGCGGATCCTCGAGGGAAAGGAGCGTCCCTTTCCGGCCCTTGAGGAAATGCTGGAGCAAGGTGCTCTTCCCTGCCTGCCGTGGCCCCGTGACGACCACGGCGGGAAAACCCCTGGAGGCGGCCGCCAATGCCTTCTCCAGCAACCTCGGAAGGTACATATGACTATCCTAACATCAGATATTCAATCGGTCTACCCTCTGGCAACTTCATATCTGAAGTACGTCCCCATCCCTGTGCACGATCGAAGACAGGCAGCGGCTCGTGCGGGTCTACCGCATCGGCCACCGCCGGGAAGTCTACCGCGGCGGCTGATCCAGGACGAGGCATTCGGCGGACACGCGAATCCCCCGGAATGCTTCCGCGAACTCTGGCAGGCCCAGGCTCGCCAGCGGTAAGGCCTCACCGCAGGGGCAGGGATTGCGCACGCGGGCCGGCTGCCGTAGGATGAACGTAGGACATTCTGACATGCGCTTCGTGAGCTCCCGCGAGTTTCGAATCAGGCCCGGACGGGTCTGGTCCGATCTGAAGAAAGAACGTGATCTGGTCGTGACATCCCAGGGGAAGCCCATCGCCATCCTGACCCGCGCTGCGGACACCACGCTGGAGCGTGATCTAGCCGTCTTGCGCCGGGCGCGTGCCCTGGCCGCGGTTGATGCGATCTAACGACGGCCCGGCGACCGCGGCTTAACCCGGCTGACCTTGGCCGACATCAACAGGGAGAGCCGCGGGGCGCGCCGCGCCCGGCGCGGCTGACACCGGTGATCGTCCTGGACACCAACGTCCTGGTGTCCGGATTGCTGAATCCCGTGGGCCCGCCAGGCCAATTGGTCCGCTTGGTCACCGGTTCCCGCGAACGGCTGGCTTTCGACCAGCGCGTCATCCAGGAATACCGGGAGGTGCTCGCCCGCCCGCACTTGGGAATCACCGGAGACGAAATCGAGAGCGTGATCGAGGCCATCGAGCAGGACGGCGAATCCGTCGTCGCCCGGCCGCTTGCCGTGAAGTTGCCAGACCCGGACGATCTGCCCTTCGTCGAGGTGGCAGCCAGTGCCGGAGCAGCCGCCTTGGTGACGGGGAACCTGCGCCACTTCCCCCGGTCGGCCCTTGGCCGACTCGGCGTCACGATCGTCTCGCCGGCTGCCTGGCTGTCCCACATCGCCCGCGAGGAGCGCTGATGCCAACGATGCAAGGCATCGGCAAGCCGCTCGTCATCGCCGGACTGGCCCCTCGCGGCGCTCGGGGCTGAGCGCCGCCGAAGCCCTGGCGCTGGCCGCCCTTGGCGCCGTGTTACGATGACCCAGGATCGGCCGAGCGAGTCGCCGCTTCCGGAGAAGGACAACACCATGAGCACCAACGGGCACCTGACAGGACGCGTTCGACTCACAAGGAGAACCCCCTCATGGAAGTCATCCCCTCCGGTCCCGGCAACGGGGCCGTCCCCTCGTACGGACCGGTAGCGCTCAAGCCGCTCGACCGGTCCGATTGGTGGCGGTTCGCCCACCTCAAGACCGCCAAGTCCCAGGACAATCTCCTCGCAACCAACCTCTGGCTCATCGCCCAGGCTCACTACACCCCGAACGCCACGCCCTTCGGAATTTGGGCGGACGAGCGGCCCGTCGGCCTCATGGTGGTGAAGTGGGAGCCCGACCCGCGGATCCATGAGATCACCGCGATGATGATCGCCGACTCGGAGCAGGGGAAGGGCTTCGGAACCGCCGCGATGAAGGCGGTGGCCGCCCACCTCGGCCGGGACCCGCGCACGCACGAGATTCTCGTTGCCCATGATGAAGACAATCCAGCAGCCGCAACCGCCTATCGCAAGGCCGGCTTCACACCCTGTTGGGAGCGGGGAGGCAACGTCTACCTGCGCGTCAAGGTTCGCAATCTGGACCTTCGCGCGATCAACGCGGGCGTGCAGCCCCAGGTCGAGGTCAATCCCCCCGCCGAGGTGCGGACGTCGAACCCCGACCAGTGGCGGCCTCCGAAACGGCCGATCCACGAGGGAGGGACCGGCAGCGATTGGGTTCAGCTCTACGATTTCGCGCAGTACGCATGGCCCTGGAGTTCCCGCACCGTCAATCCCCCTCAGACCTGGAAGGGAGCGGAGCGGATGCGCGTCAGGATCACCGTTCACCCCGAAGGGGACGAACGGCCGATTCCCCCCATTCGGGCCGGTATGCTCTTTGGGGGACCCCTCCTGGACTGCCAAAACGGAACCGCGCAACTCGTGAGCGGCTTGAACGAGCTCGTCCTGCCGTTTCGGGACGGCGGATGGGAGTGGAGAGCGGGACGCAGCAGCCTGGCCGAGTGGGGAGCGTTCTCCCTGGAAAAGATCGGACCGGTCATGTGGATCATGCTCATGCTCACCGGCGAGGGGCGGACGGATCGGGGATCCGTGCGCGTCGAGTCGGTGGCGATCGAATGACCGCGGGGAGCTAGCGCTCCTCGGCCACCAGCATCTGATGGCCCACCACGCGGGGCACGCGGGCGGAGAGCCGGCCGTCGCGATAGGTGAAGTCCACGGCGCGCTCCTCGGGCGCCAGGTACACGCGCGCCGGTGCGCGGGACAGGCGCAGGGTCACGTCCACGTCGTGCAGCGGCTGGAGGTCCTCGATGACCTCCCGCGCACCCCGCTTCACCGGGACGGCGTGGAGCAGATGCACGACGTGGCGGCGCGGCGTACGGCCGGCGCGCGGCTGCACGGCCAACGCCTGCACGCCCTGGACCGGAAGCGTCGTCTCGAGCGCCGGATCGGGCAGGAGGCGGCGCATCCCGTGCAGGATGATCTCCCGGAGATACGCCTGCCCCCACTCGGCGTATTGGCGGAAGGCCGGGAACGCCATGTACACGGCGTTGCGCGAAGCCGCCATCGCCGGGCCCGCCGTCACGGGCCGGTTCGGCGCGTGCTGGTGCGACGAGAAATGCTTCGGGTCACGGTTGAAGTACGGGTCCTGGCGGTCGGCCAGCATCTCGAAACCGCGCGCCTGGAACTTGCGCATCGTGCCGTAGAGGACGAAGGCCGCGGGCTCCCACGACGAGAGGCGGAAGCGGGGCACGAGGTAGCTCGGGCTGAACGCCGTCTCGCCCTGGTCCGTCACCCCGGGCAGCGGGCTGGTGCCGGTGGCCAGCACCCGTCCGCCCGCGCGCAGATACGCGCGCAGCTTCCGCAGCAGGGCGGGGTCGGGTGGCACGGCGTCCGGCAGGACCACGACCCGGTACCGCTCGAACGGCGACCGCGCGTCGAGCACGTCGAACAGCAGCTTGCCCTCCTGGAGGACGCGCAACGCGCCCGCGTCGGTGAGCGCCCCGGAGGCGCCGGGCTGGTGGCGGCCATCCTCGCCCAGCGCCGCTTCGAGCGAAAGCAGCCCCACCTCCGCCACGTTCCGGGCCCCCCGGCACCACGGCTCCTTGCGCTCGACCTCCGCGTACGCGGCTCCGATGAGCACGTAGGTGGCGCGGTCGAGCCGCCCCCTCGGGTGCATCTGGTCGCCGACGGAGATCCGCCCCCCCGCCGCGAGGCACGCGCCCGCCTCGTAACGCAGGGCGTTGGGGTGCTTGAACCCGCCGAACTCGCCCCACGAGGTGTGGAACTTCCCCGTCATGCCGAGGTACTCCCCGCCGAGCGTCCGGGCGTACCCCGCCGAGAGCGGGAAGTGGTCGTAGCCCCAGCCTCCCGTCGGCAGGCTCTCCAGTTCCAGATGCGTGTTGAGCCGCGCCAGCTCGCGGTCGCCCCGCACCACGTGCCCGCCGTTGTGGAAGATGCGAATCCCCCTCTTGCCCTTGCGGCGGACGGCGGCGTTGATGCGGCGCGCGTAGGCGAGGTAGGTTTCGCGGCCCAGCGCGCGCCGCGCCTGAGCGTCGCGCGGGTCCCGGCCGCGGCGGATCAAGGCCGTGCAGCAGGCCTGGCACGCGCAATCGCGGACGCCCACGATGTCGAGGAAAACCCCGTCCGCGTCGTACCGCGCGACGACCTCCTCCGCCTGCGCCACGACGTAGTCCAGGTACGCGGAGCGCAGGCAGAATTCGTGGTACCCGGCCTCGAGCCAGGGCACCCAGGTCGTGGTGGCGTCCGGCATCCGGCGCAGCCAGTGGCTGTGCGTGCGCACCAGTTTCTCGTCGAGCCCCACGGAAAGGTAGACCGGCGTCTTCACGCCGATGGCCTTCGCCGCCTCGATCTGGGCGCCCAGCAGGTCGAACGTGAGGTGCGGATGCATCCGCCCCAGCGGCACCTTCGTCGGGTGGTAGCTCCACCCGTGGTGGCACTTCGCGAACACGGTGACCGAGTCCACGTGGCCCAGCCGGAGCATCTCCTGAAAGTGCCTCGCGTTCCACTCCGCCCCGATCCCGGGAATCTTCTCCGACGTGTGGAAGTCCAGGTGGACCTGCCGGTACCGCAGGGGCTCCATCAGGCGATTGTACCCGCCGGCCGTGACATCAAGGAATCGGCGGAGGGGTGGCCGCGAGCTGGCCGGCGGTCAGCGTGTGGGCGGCAAAGAGTCGCCACTCGGACCGGACGAACAGGAAACGCCCGATGGCGAAGTCGCCGTTGGTCTTCCACCGGTCCCAGGCGGCCGTGGGGCTGCGCCAGAAATCGCCGCCGGCCCCCGCGACGATGCGCGCCTGCGCCCGGTCGTCGGGGCCGCGCGGGTCGTCCAGGACGAGGCGCGCGGCGAACGTCACGACGAGTCCCCCCACGTCGGCCGGATCGAGCGTCGGCCGGGCGCCAGGCGGCCAGAAGTGGAAGTTGTGCGCCGGAAGCAGCTTGACCGCGACGCCGCCGCCGGGCTCCTTCCGGATGTCGGCGGGAATGTTCGCATCGCCCGCGAAATCCTCGCGGTAGGCGGCGCCTTCGACGGCGGTGGAGGACTGCAACCCCACCCAACGTGAATCGCTCTTGCGGAGCAGGTAGGCCCGCATGTTCCTGATGTGCACGCGGACATTGCGCGCCGGATTCCCGTCGAGCGCCTCATAGACCTGCCCCCAAGCCGTCATGGCGGTCCAGCCCGGGGGAAGCGCGTTGCCCATGCCCACGCGCGGGCGCTTCGCCCAGTCCACGCCGTCGCCCACGCCGTGCGGCCGGGCCTCGTGCGCGCCCTGCATCGCGTCCCGGAGGACGGCCCCGGCGTCCTCCGCGGATGACGGCGCGGCGGCGCGAGCGGGGCGCAACGCGAGGTCGTCGAGGTGGAACTGCACCCCGGTCTCCTTCCCCGTCGGCATGAATCCCCACCAGTCCAGCCGGGCCAGCGCGGCGCAGGGAAGGTCCGCGTGCCGCGCGGGAGGACCGCCGGCCGGGGTCACGATCAGGTCGAACGCGGTCGCGGTGCCGAGGGCGTAGCGGAGCTCGAAGCGCGTCCAGCGCCCGGGCGCCACGCGGCCGAGCGCCCGGCCCCCCGCGGTGAGAACGCCGGCCCCGTCCACGCGCAGCGCGGGTCCGGCGCGGTACCAGGGGTCGCTGCCGGGCGGGAGCACCTCGCGCCATTCGTGCGCCATCCCGGCGCCGGGCTCCACCTTGGCGGAGAAGCTCCCGAGGAGCGCTCCCGCGGTGAATCCGCGCGAGTAGTGCATGTGCGGGTTCCATTCGTGCGCCACGGGATCGGCCTTCACGAAGCGCAGCGCGCGCCGGCCGCTTCCCGCGTCCCCCTCCCCGACCCGCGCCGTGCCCCGGTCGTGGTCCTCGTAGGTCGAGGCGTCGGGCGTCTTCTCGCCGGGCGCGACGTCCTCGAAGTCCTCCGCAATAGGGAGTAGTTCCGCCGCGAGCCGATCGCCGGGCGGATACGCTGCGGGAGCGCCCGGCACGTTCGGCTTCTTGCCGCGCGGGCCGGCGAGCAAAGGATCGAACGGCTTGAACCCGATGCGCGCGGCGGGCGAACCGGGGCGCAGGCGGAAGTCGCCGGCACGGGGGTCCCGGAACAGGGGATCCGCGATGGTCCAGTTCGTCCCCACCCGCGGCGCGGCGGGCGCCGCCTTAAGGTCCCAGAAGAGATTGCGGTCCAGCTCGAATCCCGTCCCGGACCAATCGCCGCCGAGCAGCGGCGCTCCGTCCGCGAGCACGAGGTTCCCTTGCAGCGTAAACGACCGGTGCGGCTCGGCGCGGGTCCGGATGAGCTGGGCCTCCCGGGCCAGCGCGAAGATGTTGTTCCGCACGACGTTGTCCCGCCCGTAGTGCTGATGGAAGCCCCCGCTCTTGGTGCGATAGACCAGATTGCCCTCCGCGACGACCCCGGTCGAGCCCTCGTCGAAGTAGATCCCCCAGCCGCCGTAGTCGTTGGAGTCCACGTCGGAGATCACGTTGCCGACGACCACCGTCCCCGGCGCGATCCCGAGCGTGTAGACGCCGCCCATGTCCGTGAGCACCCGCTGGCCGATAGCGTCGATCCGGTTGAACGCGATCCGGTTATGATGCGCGCCCGACTCGCCGTACCCCCAGCTCCAGCCCACGGACACGCCGGTGTAGTAGAAGTCGTGGATGGCGTTGTGCTCGATCGTGTTGTTCGATGCGTGACCGATCCACACCCCCACGGCGGCGGGATGCACCCGCCCGCCATGGGCGATCACGCAGTCGCGGACGGCGATGCCGGAGGCGGCGTTCGGGCTCCGGTCCATCGTGCCGATCTTCACGCCCCCCGCGCCCAAGTCGTGCAGCGCGCAGCGCTCCACCGCGTCGTCCCGGCAACCGTCACCCCACGCGACGGCGTACTCGCCGGTGTGCGCGATCTCGCATTCCTCAAACGCGCAGCTCCGCGCCCCCTGAGCGGTGATGGCCGCGCCGAGCGCGGATTCCGCCTGGACGCAGCTGTAGCCTTCCGGCGGCACGCCGTACCCGGTGTGGGCGAACGCGAGCCCCCGGAACGTGAGGTGTTCCACCCAGCGCCCACCGGCGACGTCACCGCGAAGCGCGACGAGGTGTTCCAGCCGGGGTGCAACGACGTCCGCCGCGGAGGAGGACTCGCCGGGGCGGGGCAGGTACGTCACGGTGGCGGTCCGAGGATCGAGCCGCCACTCGCCCGGCTCCGTCAGCGCCTCCGCGACGTTTTCCAAGAGGTACCGACGGCCACGGCGCACGTCTCCCCACTCCTCGCGCGTCGCGGTGGGACCCGTGAAGGAGATGATGCCGCGGTCACGGTCCACCGCCTTCACCCGCATCCGCGACATGAACCAGTTGTGGAAGATCAGCGCTTCCACCTCCTCCGGGTGCGCAAGCTGTGGCGGCAGGTCGCCCGGCGCGGCGGCGATGCGGTCGAATCCCTTCCCCGCGGCTTCGGGTGAGGGCGCGAGGCCGTGCGGAATATGGAAGTAGCCCTGCTTCGGCAGGCGCGGGCGGAAACGTCGCGCACCATTCACGAAGAGCTGGGCGAACGTCCAGCCCGGCTCCACCCGGGCGGTCCACCGCCCGCCCTCATCCCGCCAACTGCCGATGCGCCGCCCCCCGCTCAGGACCGCGCGCTCCCCCGGCCACGCCGCGTAGATCACCGGTGCGGCCACGGTGCCGGAGTCCTCGGGTCCGAAGACCACCGGCGAGTCCAGCTCGTAAACGCCGCCGCGCAGCAGCACGGTCACGGGCCGCCGCCGTCCGGGCTCCCGCGCCTTGAGCGCGCGCACCGCATCCCGCGCCTGCGCGAGGGTCGCCACCGGCCCGCCGGGTGCCACCACCAGGTCAGCGACAGGCGTCGCCTGCGCCAAGGAGGCCGCCAGCACGAGCGGCTCGAAACTGCATATCCATGTCAACGTCATCCCATGGAGATATCGTTGAGGCGACCGCTTCAGAGCGGCTGCCCTTTCGCGGATTGGTCACGGAGCAGAAACGTCTTCGGATATCTACCCTCTTCACAAATCTTGAAGGATTCGAAATCCTTGTACCAGGGGCCGTCAGGCGCCTCCGGTTTCGACTCCCGCCAGGCCTTCAGCCTCCAGAGATCCCGGGCCTCGATCTTCCGTTCACGCAGGCGCTCGAACAGGTGATCGCGCAACGCGATCGGCAGGTCCGTCCTCTGGATTGTCGGCATCAGCCGCCGAAGGTGAGACGGGCCAAGTCTTCCTTGAGACGGGCTTGTTGAGCCGGGTTCTTCGACCGCGCCAGCCGATCGGCCAAATCCATGAAGCGCTTCTTCTCGTTGGCCTTGGATTCCAAGCCGCGGTCGATCAACTCGACCAGGACGCGGCTCGCGGTTGTGCGACCCGCCTTCGCCAAGGTGCGGACACGTTGGGCGACACGGGATGGCAGCGTCACGCTTTGCCGAACGACCTTTTCGGTGGTGGGCATGTCACCAATCTACACCACTTCGCACAACTGTGCACCTATCAATCCGAGCGGGGCAGCCCTCCAGCGAGCCGCCCGCGTCATCGTTCCCGGATCTTGAGATGGCGGACGTCCAGGTATTCCCACAACGCGTCCCGCCCGAGCTCCAGCCCGAACCCGCTTTCCTTCCACCCCTGGTAGGGGCCGTGCGCCGTGTTCACCGCGCCGTGGTTCACGCAGACCGTGCCCGCCTCGAGCCGGTCGGCCAGCTTCGCGGCCCCGCCGGTATCCCGCGTGAAGATATATGAAACGAGCCCATATGGCGTGTCGTTGGCGAGCCGCACCGCCTCGTCGAGGTCGTCGTATACGGCGAACGGGGCGACCGGACCGAACGTTTCTTCCCGGCTCAGCCGCATGCCGGGAGTCAGGTCCGTCAGCACCGTCGGCTGGTAGTACCAGCCCCGCGCGAACCGCTCGCCCGCCGGCGGCGCGCCGCCGCACACGACGACGGCCCCCTGCGCCACGGCGTCCGCGACGTGCGCCGCGACCTTCTCCCGCCCCGCGCGCGTCGCCATCGGCCCCAGGTCCACCGCCGGGTCCGTCACCCCGTCGCCGATCGTGAGCTTCGCCGCGGCGGCCGCGGTCCGCGCGACCAGCGCATCGTGCACGCTCCGGTGGGCGTAGATCCGGTTGATCGAGGAGCAGGACTGCCCCATGTTGCGGAACGCCTTGTACGCGATCACCTCCGCGGCCAGGTCCAGGTCCGCGTCCGGCAGCACCAGCGCCGGGCAGTGCCCGCCGAGCTCGAGGCTGATCCGCTTGAGCGTCGGACCGAACGACCGCATGATCGCCTTGCCGGTCGCGGTGGACCCGGTCATCGCGACCTTGTCCACGAGCGGGTGCGCGAGCAGCGCTTCCCCCACGTCCGCCCCCTCGCCGGACACCGTCCCGATCAGGCCGGGGGGCAACCCGCCCGCCGCCAGCGCCTCCGCGAACGCGATCGTGCACAGCGGCGAGACCGGCGACGGCTTCACGACGGCTGCGCAGCCCGCCGCCAGCGCGGGCCCGAGTTTCCAGGACAGCAGCGCGACGGGATAGTTCCACGGCACGATGAGCGCGGCCACCCCGACCGGGCGGTACGTGACCAGCGACCGGTATTCCGCCTTCTCCGTCGGGATGATCCGGCCCTCGAGGCGGGGCCCCTCGGCGGCGTAAAAATCGATGAGGTCGCACGACGCGCCGACCTCCGCGACGGACTGGGCGAGCGGCTTGCCCGTTTCCCGCGCCATCAAGAGGCCGATCGCGGGCGCCTGCGCCCGGCCCGCCGCGGTCGCCTTCCGGGTCGCGGACTCCCGCGCGTACACCGTCAGCGCGGCCCCGCGTTCCTGGGCCGCCTTCGCCGCCCGGACCGCCCGGTCGATCTCCGCCGGGCCGGAGCGCGGCGCGGCGCCCACGACCTCGCCGGTCGCGGGCGAGCGGACCTCGAACGGCGCGGCGCTCATGACGGCCGGATGCAGACCTTCAGCGCCGCGCCGGACTCCATCAGGCCGAACGCCTCGGGCATGCGCTCCAGCGGGAGTTCGTGCGTCACGATCCGCTCGGCCGGAAACCGGGCGTCCGAGACCAGCTCCACGGCCCGCCGGAAGTCCTCGAGCTTCTCGGAATAGGAGCCGGACACCTCCAGCTCCTTATAGTGGAAGAAGTTCGCGTTGAGCGTCGCGAGCGGCGCCGTCTTCGGCAGCCCGCCGAAGAAGTTCACCCGCCCCCCCTTGGCCGCCATCTCGAGCGCGTCCGCCTGCGCCGTGGCGACGCCGCAGGCCACGATCACCACCGTCGGCCCGCGGCCGCCGGTCAGGTCGCGCATCGCGTCGAGGTGCGCGCGGTCGCGCACCACGATCGTCCCGTCGAACCCGAACCCCCGCGCGAGCTCCAGCCGAGGCGCGGACGTGTCGAGCAGCCAGACCCGCGCCGCCCCTTCCATCCGGGCCAGGACCGCGTGCAGGATCCCGATCGGGCCCGCGCCGATGACGGCGACGGTGTCGGCGGGGCCGATCCGCAGCCGCCCGTGCGCGTTGGTCACGCAACCCAGGGGCTCCGCCAGCGCCAGCCGCGGCGCCGCGAGGTCGGACCGCACCGGCACGAGGCTGCCGTAGCGGACCGACACGGCGGGGATCGGCATGAAGCGAGCCAGCGCGCCGTCGTGCTGGTAGGCCAGCGTCGTGCGCCGGTCGCACAGGTTCGCGCGGCCGAGCCGGCAGTAGACGCAACTGCCGCACGGGACGGGGACGTACACCGCCACGCGGTCGCCCCGCGCCGGCGCCCCCGGCCCGTCCGCCCGGCTCTCCACGACCCGGCCCACGCACTCGTGGCCGAGCACCCGGGGCGGGGCGATCTTGTGGTCGCCGTTGCGGAAGGTGCGCAGGTCCACGCCGCACACCCCGCAGGCCTCGATCTCGAGCACGACCCCTCCCGGCGCGCAGGCCGGGTCCGGCACGTCGCGCACGACCACCGCGCCGGGGCCGTCGTAGACCGCGGCCTTCATCGCGCCGCCGCGGGCGGCATCAGTGCCACCCCGCGACGCCCGGGCCGGCGTCCTCCGGCCAGCGCGCCGTGACCTTCTTGGACTTCGTCCAGAAACGGATGCCGTCGTCTCCCGTGATGTCGCCCGCGCCGAACCGCGACTGGTTCCAGCCCCCGAACGAGAACGGCTCGCGGGGCACCGGCACCCCGACGTTGATCCCGACCATGCCCACGTTCACCCGCTCGGCGAACGCCCGCGCCGCGCCGCCGGAACGGGTGTAGATCGCCGCGGCGTTCCCGAACGGCAGCCGGTTGACCAGCGCCACCGCCTCGTCCACCGTCGCGGCCCGCAGGATCGCGAGCACCGGCCCGAAGATCTCCTCGCGCGCGCACGGGGAATCCGGCGCCACGCCGTCGAGAATGGTCGGCCCCACGTACCAGCCGCCGGGCTTCCCCGCGACGCTCGCGCCCCGGCCGTCGAGGCGCAGACGCGCCCCCGCGGCCGCCGCCCGCGTGATGTGCCCCTCGATCCGCTCCTTGGCCGCCGCGGAGATGACCGCGCCCATCTCGATGCCCGGCCGGACGGCCCGGGCCTCCGCGACGATCCGGTCGAGAACGGCCTCGCAGTTCCCCACCGCGATCAGGACCGAGGCGGCCATGCAGCGCTGGCCCGCGCACCCGGCCATGGACACGACGACGTTCGACGCAGTCAGCGCGGGATCGGCGTCGGGCAGCACGACCAGGTGGTTCTTGGCGCCGCCCAGCGCCAGCACGCGCTTGCCGGCCAGCGCGCCCCGCCGGTGCACCGCCTGCGCGACCGGGGTGGACCCGACGAAGGCGAGCGCCTCGATCCCGGGATGATCGACGAGCACCTCCACGGTCTCCCGCCCGCCCTGCACCACCTGGAAGACACCCGCGGGCAGCCCGGCCTCGCGCAGCAGCTCGCCCAACCGGTCCGGGGTCAGGGGCACCAGCTCGCTGGGTTTGAGGAGGAACGCGTTCCCGCACGCCAGCGCGATCGGGAACATCCACATCGGCACCATCGCCGGAAAGTTGAACGGGGTGATGCCGGCGACGACGCCCAGCGGCACCAGGCGGGTCCAGGTGTCCACGCCCGTGGAGGTCTCGAGCAGCCGGCCCGCGCCTAGGTGCGGCAGGGCCGTGGCGAACTCGACCGTCTCGAGCCCCTTGCGGATCTCCGCCTCCGCTTCGGCGGGCGTCTTCCCGTTCTCCCGGGACACCAACTCCGCGAGCACCGCGAGATCCCGCTCGACGAGCGCCTTGAACCGGAAGAGCACCTGCACCCGGTCCTTGACGGGCGTTGCCCCCCACCCGGCGAACGCCGCCCGGCCCGCCGCGACGGCCCGGCCGACCGCCGCCTCGTCGGCGGCGTCCACCCCGCCGATCACCGCGCCGTCCCACGGCGAGGTGACGGGGATGGCCGTTGCGCTACCGGGAGTCATGAATGCCCCCTCAGCCGCCGACCGGCGTCCACGCGCCGGTCCGCGCGCTCTTCAGAATCGCCTCGCACAACAGCAGCTCCCGGTGCCCGTCCGCGAACGTGGCGTACAGCGGCGCCGGCGACGGCGCGCCCTGCCGCACGTCCTCGTACACCGCCCGGTAGAGCTGCTTGAAGGTATCCGGGAAGCCCTCGTTGTGGCCGCCGGGATAGTTCGTGTACGCGCGCGCCGCCGCCGACAGCAGAGAAGGATCGCGGAGCAGCCGCTCGTTGGCCTTGTCCCGGCTGCCGGCCCACAGCTCGTTGGGCGCCTCGGAATCCCACGCCAGCGCGCCCCGCGCGGCCGCGATCTCCCACGTACACCGGTTCTTGCGCCCCGCGGTGACCTGGCTGACCGTGACCACGCCCCGCGCCCCGCCCCGGAAGCGCAGGAGCACCGAGCCGTAGTCCTCCGTGGTGATCTCGACGGGCCGGCGGGCGGGCTTCGCCCCCGCGGTCTTGTCCGTGAACGTCTCGACCGAGCCTTCCGGACGCTGCCGGACGGGGTGGACCGTCTTGAGGTCGGCGCACACCGACTCGACCTCCAGCCCGGTCACGAAGGTCACGAGATCGAGCCAGTGGGTGCCGATGTCCCCCACCGCCCGCGTCTCGCCGCCCTCGGCGGCCAGCACCCGCCAGTTGAAGTCGTCGGGGTATAAGAGCCAATCTTGCAGATACGCCCCGCGAACGTGCAGCACGGCGCCCAGGCCGCCCGACTTCACCCGCTCGCGCGCCTCGAGATTGAGCGGGTAGAACCGGAGGTTGTAGTTGACCGTGCAGACCCGCGTCGGATGCCGCGCGGCCAGCGCGACCAGCTCGGCGGTCTCCCGCGACGTCAGCGCGAGGGGCTTCTCGCACACCACGTGCTTGTCCGCCGCCAGCGCCCGGCGCACCTGGTCGGCGTGCGCCTTGTTCGGCGACGTGAGGTGGACGACCTGGACCTCGGCTTCGCCTAGCATGTCGTCGTAGGACGCGTATCCCCGCTCCAGCCCCCGCGCGGGGGCCGCGGCCTTCGACTTCTCCGCCGACGACCCCAGCACGCCCTTGACCCGGACGCCGAGGCGCCGCAACGCCTCGACGTGCACCGGCCCGATGAATCCCGTCCCCACCACCGCCGCAACGTTCATCCCGCCATCTTAGCAACTCCCCCCGGACGCCAATCCCGGGAGGCGCGGCGTAGAATGAGGGCCATGACGACCGCGACGTCCGCTCGGGCGACGGTGTGGCCGGCCGTCGTGCTCCTGCTGTTCCTGTCCGGAGCGGCGCGCGCGGCGACGGAGATCCGCGTCGCGCCCGGCGACCCGGGCGGGCTGGAGGGGGCGCGGGACCGCGCCCGCGAGATGCTACGACAACGGCGCGGGCCGCTCACGATCCTGCTCGCGGAGGGCACGTACGCGCTGGAGCGCACGCTCGTGCTCACCGCGTCCGACTCGGGAACCGCCCGGGCGCCCGTGACGTGGAAGGCGGTCTCCGGCGCGCGGGTGCGGATCAGCGGCGGCCGCGCGATCGGCGGGTGGACGACCGCGGCGGACCCGAAGATTCTCGGGCGGCTGGATCCGGCGGTGCGAGCGCGGGTACTCGTCGCGGACCTGCGCGCGCAGGGTGTCACGGACTTCGGGACTTTCCGCCGCCGGGGATTCGGGCTGCCCAACACGGCGTCCGCGCTCGAGCTGATCGCCGACGATGCGATCATGCCGCTGGCGCGTCATCCGACCTCGGGCTGGCTGGAGGTCAGCGCGACCGTGAGCGGCCATTCGACGGAGCTCATGGCCGCCCCCGAGCCCGGTCGAGGGGGCGGCGGCGCCATCGAGCGCTTCGCCTTCCAGGACGCGGCGGTGGCCCGGTGGACGCCCGCCCCCGACCTCTGGGTCCACGGCTACTGGACCTTCGATTGGGCGGACACGCACGATCCCGTCGTGGCGTTCGATCCAGCGCGAAGCGAAGTCTCCATCCGTGCGCCCCAGAGCTGGTACGGCGTGAAGACCGGGTGCCGCTTCGCGTTCGAGAACGCGCTGGAGGCGCTGGACGCGCCCGGGGAGTGGTGGCTGGACCGCGCGGCCGGCCGGCTCTACTTCCTCCCGCCCGCGGCGGGCCTTCCGAAACGCACCGTCGTCACGCTGCTGGAAACCCCGCTGGTGTCGATGGAAGGAGCATCGCGCGTCAGCCTGGAAGGGCTGATCTTCGAGGACGCCCGGGGCGACGGCGTGCGCATCGCGGACGGGGCGGGCTGCCGCGTCGCGGGATGCGCGCTCCGGAACCTGGGCGGGGTCGGCGTCGCCGTGCGCGGCGGCCGCGGCCACCTCGTGCGCTCCTGCGACGTCCACGACACGGGCGAGGGCGCGATCACGCTGGACGGCGGCGACCGTGCCACGCTGACCCCGTGCGGCAACGCCGCCGAGAACAACGACCTCCACGACTACTGCCGGTGGAGCCGGACGTACCGGCCGGGCGTGCTCGTGGCGGGCGTCGGCTGCCGGGTGGCGCGGAACCGCATCCACGACGCCCCCCACAACGGCATCCTGCTCGGCGGCAACGATCACGTGATCGAGCTGAACGTCCTCGAGCGCGTCTGCCTCGAGACCGGGGACACCGGGGCGTTCTACCTGGGGCGCAATCCCACCGAGCGCGGCACCGTGGTCCGGCACAACATCTTCCGGGACCTCAAGCCCTCGCAATCGCGTCCGGGCGAATTCAACCATGTGATGGCGGTCTACCTGGACGACTGCGCGTGCGGCACCCGCGTCGAGGAAAACTTCTTCATGAACGCCGGGTGGGCGGTCATGATCGGCGGCGGCCGCGACAACGAGGTGCGGGGCAACGTGTTCGTGGCGTGCGAGCCGGCGATCAGCGTGGACGCGCGCGCGCGCGGGTGGGCGAAGGACTACTACCGGGCGGGAGGCGGTTGGGAGATGGAGAAAAAGCTGGCCGCGGTTCCCTGGACGTCGGCGGTCTGGCGCGCGCGCTACCCCGCGCTGACGGGCTACCGGCTCGAGACCTGCGCGGACCCCACCGGGAACCGCATCATGGACAATGTCTGCGCGGGCGGACGGTGGTTGCAGTTGAACGACGGACTGACCGAGCGCGACATGGAAGTGCGCGGCAATCTCGTCGAGAGCGGCCCGGGCACCCACCGTGTCCAGTGGCCCGCCATTCCGCTCGACCGCATCGGCCTCGAGCGCGACGCGCTCCGGGCCGCGCTCCCCTGACGATCCCGGCTACGGCGTGCGCGGGGACGCCGGCTTCCCCGCCGGCAGGCCAACGTAGGTCTCCCCCAGCCGCGTGAGCCGCCCCGGCTCCGCGGCCAGGAGGCTGCGCGTCCGGTCGTCCTTGATCCGGGCCATGAACCACGCGTAGCCCGCCACATCGGGGCTCGCTTCCAGGAACGCCACGGCCTCCTTCATGTACGCGATCTGCGCGTCCTCGTCCGCGGCCTTCCACTCGTTGAATTCCGTGACCCAGATCGGTCCGGCGGAGCGCTTCGCGAGCTCCCCGACCGCCCACTTCAGCTCGCCTACGTTGCCGTAGACGTGAACGGCGAGCGCGGTCGGTTTGCCGCCGGGCAGCGCGGCGGAGAAAGCTTCCAGGTACGGAACCATCCAGGGGTACGCGATGTCCCGGCCCGACTTCGGATCGCGCGCGTGCACGGTGTCCGCCGGCGCGGAGCCCAGCGCGAGCTGCGGGCCGACGACGGGGATGCCCCGCCGCGCGGCGGCCTTCGCCAACCGGGCGTACGCGCGCGCCGCGTCCTGCGGCGTCAGGTTGGCCTGGGCCTTCAGGTTCGGCTCGTTGAGCCCCAGGATGAGCCGGGGCCGGGCCGCGAGGCTGCGGTCAAGGCGCTTCCAGAATCCCTGCGAGTCGCCCCACAGCATCGGGACGAACTCGGGGCCGCCCGCCGGAACCTCCGCGTCGGGCGTGAGGGCCCAGTTGTACCACCAGGACACGCCCGGCGCGAGCGCCCGGAAATCCTCCGCCGACAAGTGCTGCGCGCAGACCCCGCGCTTGAGGCTCGGAGCCGCGCGCGCCACGCCCCCGGCCAGCACCACGAGCAGGATGGCGACACCGCGCCGCACGATCAACTCAGCAGCAGCGACAACGGAACGGCCCAGAGCCGGTCGCCCGCCCGGCCGACGGCCGAGCCGCCGTAGGCCAGAACGGCCGCGCGGCAGCCGGGCGTGCGCGCCAGAAACGCCTTCAACCCGCCCAGGTCGCTCTGGTGCCAGCGCGCGGCCATCTTCACCTCCACGGCCACGGTCTCGCGTCCGGCCTCGATCACGAAATCGACCTCGTGCCGTCCCTGCACGTTCCAGTACGCCAGCTCGGCGCCTTCCCAGTGCTCCGCCACCAGGGCCGCCAGTTGCTGGGCCACCCAGGTCTCCAACATCGCGCCCGCCAGCGGAGTGTCGCGCGGACCGTCCGCGCGGTCGACGCCGGCCAGGTGGCACGCGAGCCCCGAATCCGCGATGAAGAACTTGGGGGCCTTGACCAGCCGGCTGGTCCGGTTCGCGACGGACGGCCCGATCGTCCGGCTCACGTAGGAGGTCTCCAGCAGGTTCAGATAGCGCGTCGCGGTCATGACGTTCAGCTTGGCGTCGCGCGCCAGCTCGCTCACGCGCAGGAGCTGCCCCGACCGCAGCGCGGCCAGCCGCATCAGCCTCCGGAAGTCCAGCAGGCCGGCCACGCGGCTCAGCGCCCGGAGGTCCCGCTCGAGGTACGTCTGGACGTACCCCGCGAACCACCGGGCCGGGTTCCGGACGATGCCGAGCCGGACCGCGGGCAACCCCCCCAAGAGCACGTCCCGCCACGTCACGGACCCCTTCGGCTCCGCGTGCGGAGGCGCTCCGGTGTCGAACAGGCGCTTCAGGAAAGGGACCGCGCCGCACCGCCGGCCCGCTTCCCGCCACGAGAACGGGGGAAGCTCATAGTACACCGCCCGGCCCGCCAGACTTTCGGTGACTCCGCGCAGCAGCGCGAAATTGGCCGACCCGGACAGCAGGAACCGGCCGGGGCGACGCCGCCGGTCCACGTCCCGCTTGATGGCCACGAGCAGTTCCGGGCACCGCTGGACCTCGTCGATCGTCAGCGGCTCGTCCCCGGCGATGAACGCCTGTGGGTCGGCGCGCGCCAGCTCCAGGGCGTCCAGGTCGTCCAGCGAGACGTAGCGGCGGCGCCGCAGCGCCGGCTGGTGCTGCAGCAGCGTGCTCTTACCGGCCTGCCGGAGCCCCGTCAGCACGACGACCGGCATGTCCGCCAGGGCCTCCTCGACCAGCCGGCCCGACTCCCGCTGGAAATAGGATGTCATGGACTAACACATGATAGCATGTCTAAGACACCACGTCGCCGGTGGCTGCCGGGCAGTATAATCCACGCTGTGACGGAGCGGGCGGCGTGATCGGGCTGGGCGTGCTGGGATTCGCGCACGGGCACGTGGACACCTACCTGGACGAGTGGCGGGCGCGCCATGCGGACGGGATCAGGGCGGTCGCGGGGTGGGACCACGACGCGGCGCGGCTCGCGCAGGCGGTGCAGCGGCATGGCGTCGAAGCGTGCCCGTCGCCGCAGGACTTGCTACGACGGCCCGGCGTGGACGCGGTGGTCATCGCCGCGGAAACCAACCGGCACGCCGACCTGGTCGGGGACGCCGCGAAGGCGGGGAAACCCATCATTCTTCAGAAGCCCATCGCCCTCCGCCTCGAGGAAGCGGACCGCATCGTCAAGGCCGTCGCGCAGCACGGAGTCCCGTTCACGATGGCCTGGCAGATGCGCGTGGACCCGCTGAACATGAAGATGAAGGCGCTCGTGGAATCGGGCGTCCTGGGACGTCTCCTCATGGTGCGCCGCCGGCACGGCCTGCCCACGCACCTCTGGCCGGCGTTCGCGCAGTCCTGGCACGTCAAGCCCGAGCTCAACCGCGGGATGTGGGCGGACGACGCTGCGCACCCCGTGGACTTCATGCTCTGGCTGTTGGGCGAGCCCGTCAGCGTGACCGCCGAAATCGCCACGCTTGTGAACCGGGACGTGCCGGACGACCACGGCATCGCGGTGTTCACGTATGGGAGTGGGACGATCGCCGAGGTGGTCTGCTCGTTCGCGTGCGTCGCGGGCGAGAATACCACGGAGATCCTCGGCGACCGGGGCCTCATCGTGCAGAACCACGGCGATGTACCCAGCACCAACATCCCCCGGCCGCCCGGCGGCGTCGCGCTCAAGTGGTTCCGGCAGGAGACCGGGGCATGGGAGCTGAGCGATCTGGTCGCTCCCGCCAATCACAGCGCGCGGATCATCGGGCTGGCCGGCCCGCTCCGGGAGTTCCTCGAAGGCCGGCGGCCGCCGATCGCGACCGCGGAAGAAGGCCGGACGGCGCTCAAGATGATCCTGGCCAGCCATCTCGCCGCCGAGCAGGGCCGGCGCGTCAGCCTGGCCGAAATCAGGTCATAATCGGGACATGAGCCGGCCGCCGAACATCCTCCTGCTCGCCGTGGACTCCCTCCGGCGCGACCACATGAGCGGCTACGGTTACCCCAAGCTCACCACGCCGCACCTCGACCGGTTCGCGCGGGACGCGGCGCTTTTCGAAGGTCACGTGTCGGCCCACATCCCGACGACTCCCGCGTACGGCACGCTCCTCACCGGCCGGGACGCCTTCGGCACGCAGGTCGTGGCCCTCCGGCACCAGGGCCCGCTCACGCCGGATGTGAAGACGCTCGCCGAGATCCTGCGCGGACACGGCTACGACACGACCTGCGTGGGATTCACCGGCAACCCCTCCGCACGCGGATTCGACCGCTACCTCGACTTCGGCCAGACGTGGGGCGGTTGGAACCAGCGGCCGCTGCGCAAGGCGGAGGAATTGAACAAGGTGTTCCTCCCGGAGCTGGACCGGCTGCACGCTGCGGGCAAGCCCTGGATGGTGATGCTCCGCCACATGGACCCCCACGCGCCCTACCTGCCGCCGCCGCCCTACGATGCGCTGTTTTTCGGCGGAGATCCCTGCGCGCCGGGGAAGACGACGATGGACCCGGTCAAGGCGTTCAAGCCGTTCCGGGACTTCCATCTCTCCTGGTCGCCGCCCGGGATCACGGACGCGGACTTCCTCACCGCGCAGTACGACGGCGAGCTCGCGTACCTGGACGCCTGCGTCCAGGTGATCCTCGCCCGGCTCGCGGCGCTGGGCGCCATGGACGACACCATCGTCGTGCTGACCGGCGACCACGGCGAGACGCTGTACGAACACGAGTGCTGGTTCGACCACCACGGGATGTACGAGCCGACGCTGGTCGTGCCCCTCGTGATCCGCTTCCCCGCCATGCTGCCCGCCGGAAAGCGGATTCCCGGCGTCCATCGGCACCAGGACGTCGTGCCCACGCTCCTGGAGCTGGCGGGACTCGAGGGCGGCGTGCCCTGCGACGGCCGGTCGCTCCTGCCACTCGTCGCGGGGAAGGACGCGGGGCTACCGTCCGAGTTCTACATCACCGAGTGCACCTGGATGCGCAAGCACGGCTGGCGGACGCCGGAGTGGAAACTGATCGTCGCGCTGGAGCCGGATTTCCACTTCAAGCCCGAAGTGGAACTCTACAATCTCAAGAACGATCCCGGAGAACTTCGCGATGTCGCCCAGCAGCGGCCCGAGATCGTCGAGGCGATGCGCAAGAAGATGGATGATTGGATCGCCCGGCGCGAACGGGAGACCGGCAAGACCAACCCGATGCTGACCCAGGGCGACTGGCACGGCGTGAAAGGGCTTGGTCCCTTCAAGACCAGCCAGCAGGCCTACGACACGCTCTACATCGGCGACGCCGACACCGCGCGCCGGCTGCAGGAAGGAGAGAAGAAGAAATGATCCGGAAGGCGTTCGTGATGTCCGTGAACCTAGGGCAAGAGGCGGAGTACGAGCGCCGCCACCGGCCGATCTGGGCTGAACTGGAGGCCGTCCTCAAGGCCCACGGCGTCCACAACTACTCCATCTACCTGCATCCCGAGACCCGGCAGCTTTTCGGGTACGTGGAGATCGAAGACGAGGCGCGCTGGGCCGCGATCGCTCAGACCGACGTCTGCAAGCGCTGGTGGGCCTCGATGAAGGAGCTCATGCCCTCCAATCCCGACCACAGCCCCGTCAGCCGCGATCTGCGAGAGGTCTTCCATCTTTGATGGTTTCAAGTAAGGCAAGAACAGAGTGCGTTCAGCGTTTGATCCAAGCCAGGGCGATGAGGCCGACGCCGATGCCCCAGAGTTCGAGCCCGTCGCCGACGAAATAGGGGAAGAGCAGGAGACCGACTCCGGTGATCAGGCTCCAGACGTTCGCTTCGGCCTTGCCGCGGCGGAGAAGAAAGACGCCGATCGCGCTGAAGAGCACGCCGCCGACGATGGCGGACATGCTGAAGGACATGCGGACGATTCAGCCCAGGGAAGCGAGTCGGTCCAGAATTCTCTTCGCACTCGCCTCCACGGTTTCCCGGTCGGTGGCGCAGACCACCTCGGGGGACGGCGGCGGCTCGTAGGGGTCGTCGATCCCGGTGAAGTTCTTGATCAGCCCCGCGCGGGCCTTCTTGTAGTTCCCCTTGGGATCGCGCCCCTCGCAGACCGCCAGCGGGGCGTCCACGGGGACCTCCACGAAGCGGCCTATCTTGGCCCGGACCTCGTCGCGGACCGCCCGGTAGGGGGAGATCGCCGAGACGATCACGGTCACGCCGTTGCGGGTGAGGAGGTCCGCCACGTACCCTATTCTGCGAATATTCTCGTCGCGGTCTTCCTTGGAAAACCCGAGTCCCTTGGTGAGATGCTGCCGCACCTGGTCGCCGTCCAGGACCTCGACCCTCCGTCCCGCGGCGCGCAGGCGGGTTTCCAGCGCCCGGGCGATGGTGGTCTTCCCCGCCCCGGACAGCCCCGTCAGCCAGATCGTCACCCCGCCGGTGCTTGCCACGAGGTCAATTCTACCTCCTATAATGAGGCATGGCGTTCACGCTCGAGCTCGGCCGGACCTGCCCCGACTTCAGGCTGCCCGCGACGGACGGGAAGACTTACGGCCCCGGTGATTTCAAGGACGCGAAGGTCCTGGTCGTGTTCTTCTCCTGCAACCACTGCCCGTACGTCACGGGCTCGGACGAACACACCCGGGAAGTCGCCGCGCGGTTCCAACCGCAGGGCGTCCGGTTCGTGGCGATCAACGCCAACAGCGAGGTCACCCACCCCAACGACGACTTCCCGTCCATGGTGGCGCGGATGAAGGAGAAGAAGTTCCCCTGGGTCTATCTGCGTGACAAGTCCCAGGACGTCGCGCGGGCCTTCGGCGCCCTGCGCACGCCCCACTTCTACGTCTTCGATCAAGCGCGGAAGCTGGTCTACACCGGCCGGGGGATGAACAACCCGCACGAAGCCGCCCGCGCCACCGTGTTCGATCTGGACCGCGCGCTGGAAGAAGTGACGGCCGGAAAGCCGGTGAGCGTCCCCCTCACGAACCCGGTGGGGTGCAATGTGAAGTGGGAGGGGCAGGACGCGCACTGGATGCCGCCGGAAGCCTGCGATTTGGCCCCCGCGCGGTAGCGCGGAATCTATTTCCCCGCGTCCTCCGCGCCCTGCGTCATCTGCTTCGCGGACTCCTTCGCCTTGTCCGCGGCCCGCTGGGCGGCCTCTTCGGCGATCTTCCCCTGCTGGAGCTGCACGGCGGGATTGACGGCGGTCTTCTCCACCTCGCTGGCGCTGAGGTAGTGGTAGGTCGCCCAGGCGACGACCCCGCCAAGCGCGGCGATCAGGAGCAGCTTCTTCACCGCCGCTTCTTCCCGCGCGTCCGGCGCCAGCTCGCCAGGAGCGCCTTCATCTCCTTCGTCGCCGCCGCCCGGCCGCCCGCGACTTTCCGCTTCGCGTCGTGCAGCCAGCGTCCCTGGTTGTCGCGCAAGACCGGCAGCCGCTGCGCGACGGGCGGCACCTCGCACGCGGCGCCCGGCCGCTCCGCGTACCAGTAAGCCGTGCTGCTCATCTCGTTCGCGAGGTGGTTGGCATGCCCGTGCTCGATCGTGACCTTGATCTCGCGCTCGAACCGGACCGGGTTCTCGACATGGAAGACGTAGCTGGTCTGGTAGCCGTGCGTGTGGTTCTCCCAGATGGATGACCCGTTGCGCAGGAACGCGTTGGGCTGCATCCCCCAGGCCTGGTTGAGGTAGTCCTCGCTCCCGGTGCCGTGCAGGTCGGGCGGCCACTTATAGCCGTCCACCCAGATCATGTCGTCCCCCTCGCCCCACCAGGTTCCTTGGAAGTTGGTGACCGAGAGATTGCAGCCGAGGTAGTGGCCACGCCCCTGGGTTTCCAGAATGACGTAATTGTTCTTCCACGCGGTCCGTTCCACGTTCACGGCGTCCGCCTCCCGATGATTAACCAGGATCTCGCGCCCCCAGCCGCCGAACGGGTTCGTGCGGCGGAACTCGGCGTGGACGTACCCCTCGTCGTCGCGCACGCCACCGGGCCCGAGCCGTTCATAATCGACGTAGAAATACTGTTGATGTCGTTCCCGGCTCTGGTTGATCAACTCGAGCTTCGCGCGCCGCCGGAAGGGCATCGGCAGGTAGGCGTTCAGCGCGCACCCCTCGTTGAACCGGTGGTTGCTGTTGGTGGACGCGGTGAAGAAGAGCGACTGGTACGAGTTTACGATGCCGTGCCCGAGCCCGAAGAAGTCGCCCAGCGGTACGAGCACGCTGGCGTCTTTCGCATCGTCCCAGGTGAATCGCAGCAGGCACTCGCGGTAGTGCCGCCCCTGGGTCATCCAGAGGTGGGTGATCCGGCCGGGGCCCTCGAGATCGGCCAGCACCCGCGTCTCGCCGGGCTCCAGCGTCCACCAGTCGGCGTTGCGGCCGCTCTTGTCCCAGGACGACACCCGGAGGGTCTTCCCCCGTTGCAGACGCGCGACGGTGCTCAGGTCGAAGGGCACGATGGTCCCGTTGTACGTCCTGGCGCGCTCCGCGTCAAGGGCCGCCCCGCTCGTGGCCCGCGCGAGGCCGGAGATCATCAGCGCCGCGGACATCAGGCGCCATGCTACCATCCACGGTATGACGCCACGGGGAACGCACCGGCTCATCCTGGCCGCGGGGCTGGCGCTCGCCGCCACGGGCTGCGGCGTCGTCGAGCAGATCCAACAGCTCAAGGCCTTCTCGCGCTGCGAGTTCCGCCTGGCGTCGGTCCAGGACACCGCGCTGGCGGGGTTCGCGATCCAGGGCAAGACGTCGCTCAAGGACTTCTCGCCGCTCGACGCCTTCAAGGTCCAGGCGGCGCTGCGACGCAAGGAGCTGCCGCTCGCCTTCACGCTGAACGTCGAGGCCAAGAACCCCAACGACCAGCCCGCCGCGATGAACAAGCTTGCGTGGATCCTGTTGGTGGACGGGACCGAGCTGACCTCCGGACTGCTCGACCGCCGCGTGGAGGTCGGCGCCAACGGCGGCGTCTCCACCGTTCCCCTCACCGTCGCCGTGGACCTGCGTCAGGTGCTCTCCGGGAAGGCGCTCGATTCGATGCTCACGCTGGCGTTCAACGTGGCGGGGCTGGGCGCCCACCCGACGCGCATCACGCTGCAGGCCAAGCCCACGGTCCTCGTCGCCGGTCAACCCGTCGAGTACCCCGGCTATCTCTCCGTCAGCACCGAGTTCGGCGGGAATCCCGCCGCCTCATCCAACGGCGACGCCGTGGCCGGTCGGTTGGAAGCGCTTCTGAGGTAGCGTCCGGACCTTGCGGGCCGGCGCAGCGCCGGGCCTCCGTGATCCCCGGCCACTACACCGGCAGGCCGACCTCGCGGGCGGCGTCGTTCTGCGGTCCGTCCAGACTGACGAACCGGGTCAGCGGCTCCCGTGCGTGGAACCACAGGGCGGTCCGCAAGTGAGCCAAATCCAGCGAGCGAGGAGTCGACACCACCGGGACGGCACCCCGCCGGCACAGGTCGAGCGTCAGGTCACGGAGGACGAACTGATCGAGATCGGCATCGAGCCGTTCCAAGGACTTGTTGAGGTCCGCGGTCCGGAGGATGCCGTGGCGAGCAAGGTGGACCAGCGTGCGATGCGCTTCCAGCGCGAGGAGCGAGCTCGACAGCAGCACGCCGCCGGCCGTTTCCCGGACGAGAGCCTCATGGCCCCGTTCGCCCAGCAGGACGGCCAAATAGGAGGAAGTGTCGAGGTAGAATCGACCGGGCGTCGGCGCGACTCGTCGGGTCGCTTCAGCTCCCGCGACGGTCATCCGCCAGGACCTCGAGCAACTTCCCCCGGCTGCCATGATGCAGGATGGCCCGGAGCCGGGCTCTTGCGGAACGTGCACCCACGATCACATGCTCCCGTTCGGCGGACCCCAGGGTCGCCACCGCTTTCCGGTGCCGCGTGATCAGAATCTTCTCCCCCCCCGCCGCTTCCGAGACGAACGAAGCCAAGTTTCTCTTAAGTTCATGAATTGGGACCATTCTCATACAAATAGTGTACCACGAATGGGCCCTACGCCTCGCCCTGCCGCGCGCGTATCGAGGCGTACGTGCGGTAGCCGGGTGAGGCCGGAGCGGTGATCACGAACCAGCGCGCGCCGTGCTCGGTCGCCACCGTGAGCTTCCGCTCGTCGCGGATGAAGAGCGCGTCGCCCTGCTTGGCTTCGCGGCCCGCGGCGGTCAACGCGCCCTCGATCACGCACGCGACGGAGACGGTCGTGAGATCCCGCGGCACCTCGTACGATCCCGGGGCGAGCGTCTGGTCCACGATGCCGATCCCGGGCGTCTCCATCGTCATGGGCGCGCCCTCGCCCTTGACGACCTTCGTCGACATGCCGCCCGCGAGCCGAACGGGGAAGGACGCGGCGGGGTAGTCGTCGTACGACGCGGGATGGGCCAGCGATTTCGCCAGGTCGGGGTCGAACCAGATCTGGAAGATCGCGCCGCCCGGCAGGAGCTTCTCGGCATGCTCGATCCCGTCGCCCGCGCGAATGAGCTGCGCGTCGCCCGCCGACAACTTCTTCCACCCGTTGAGCTTGCTGTCGAAGTGTTCGATGGTGCCCGTGAGCACGTAGGACAAGATCTCGAACCCCTCGTGCGGGTGCCGGTCGATCAGCCCGCCGCCGTCCGACCAGGCGTGCGCCCAGTAGAAGAGGCTCGACACCGGCTTCCCTTCCCCGCCGTCGCCGGGGAACCCGATGGGCTTGTGCTCGAGGATCGCGCCGCCGTCGAACGCGCCCTTGGACTGCTTGGACTTCGCTATGATCTGAACGGCCATGACCGCATTATCGCATCCGACGGAGGACGAGCTGCGCGCGCTGCTCCGCGCCGCGTGCACGATCGCCGTGGTGGGCGCCTCGTCCAAACCCGACCGCCCGTCGTACGGCGTCATGCGGCGGTTGCAGCAGGCCGGCTACCGAATCGTCCCGGTCAATCCGAACGAGACCGAGGTCCTCGGCGAGAAGGCGTATCCCACGATCGAGGCGATCCCCGGCCGGGTGGATATCGTCGACGTCTTCCGGAGGTCTGAGGAAACGCCTCCCATCGCGAACTCCGCCGTCAAGATCGGCGCGAAGCTCTTGTGGCTCCAGGAGGGCATCAGCAACGACGAAGCCGCCGCCCTGGCGCGCGCGGCCGGCCTTCCGGTCGTCATGGACCGCTGCCTCGCGGTCGCGGTCTCGATCTTCGGCATCACCCGCGCGAGGTGACGCGCTCGAACACGCTGATGGACTGGCACATCCACATGAAGGGCGGCCGGTCGGCCAGGAACCGCTCGGAGAACTCCCCCGTCCGCTTGCGGTCGTAGGCGAAGCCGTGCGCGGCCAGCCGCGCCCACCAGTACCGCTTCGGCCGCTCGTTGACGTGGTGCGTGCCGCCCTGGTACGGCCGCGCGGCCGAGAAGATCAGCCGGTCGCTGAACTGGACGATGTTCGCCAGAAACGCGTCCGACAGCTCCTCGGGAATGTGCTCCGCCACCTCGAGGCACAGCGCCAGATCGAACCGCCCCCAGGGGTTCGCGAAGGGCACCGTCAGGTCCCGCGCCTCGACGGGACCCGGGAACGCGAACTCCGGCGGCGCGAGCGCCCCGTCCACCGCCACGACCTCCGCGCCCCGCTCCCGGAAGGCGTGCGCGAAGATTCCGCAGCCGCACCCGAGATCGATCACCCGCGCCGGGGCGAACCGGCGGGAGAGGTCTCCCACGATCCAGCGTGCGGTTGCGATGTACGGTTCGTTCGTCGCGCCGTGCTCCGCGAAGAACGCGCGATCGTAGATCCGGGCGAGGTCCGGCATCATGCGCGCGCCTCAGTAGCGCGCGTCGATCGTCAGGCGGCCCCGCCGGCCGGTCAGGTCCACGTCGCCGGTACGGGGGTCGAACCTTCGCCACCTGCGCCCGTTCACCCGCACGGAACGAAGCGGGGCGCCCGCCGGATGGCGGAAGCGCGCGAGCCACCGCGGCGCGTTCGCCGGAGACCCCAGCGTCGCCACGAGCCGGATGCGCCCCCGGGCCGCGTGCGAGACCCAGCGCGCGGCGACCTCCCCGTACGGGGTCGCCGCCTTCGTGATCTCCGCGCCGAGGCCGTCTGCCAGCCAGGCGCGCGGCAGCGCCCGCCCCAGGTGCAAGCCGGCGGACGACCAGGACACGAGCATGGCGCGCAGCCACGACACCGCGTTGGCCTCGTCCGAGGTCTTGATCGCGGTGGCGTTGGAAAACCCCAGCTCCGGCGCGGGGTGCTCGATCAACCCGTTGATCTCCTCGCGGTAGCACGAGGCGAAGGCGTTGAAGAACATCCAGAGGTAGACGTCCGGCTCGTCGCGGTCGAGGTGCGGCAGCAGGCCCGCGAGCAGGTTGGGCTGCATCGAGAACCCGCCCCGCGCCGGGAAGGTCCGCTCCGGGTCCGGGACCGGATAGCCGTAGGGCGGGTTCATATAGAGGTTGTCCTGGTAGTCGTCCAGGATCCACCCGGCCTCCTTCGATCGGGCGTCGTAGAGGCCCGAGAGCAGGAGGTAGACGGCGCCTTCCAGGACCTCGCGGATCCAGCCGTAGCCCCGCCCCCGCACGTAGAGGCGGCTGGGGTAATGCGGCACCCAGCGGCCGTCGCGCAGCCGGACGAGCGGCGCGTGCCGCCGGGACGTTTCGAGGCCCCGGATCAGGTCCGCCTTGTACGCGTCCGACTCGCGCCGCAGGCGGGGCGCCTCGGGATGGCCGATGGCGGCCAGCGCGCGGGCGGCCCGGTCCGCCCCGCGCCAGGTCAGGGCGTTGGTCGAGAGCCAGTAGTGGAAATCCGTGACGTCCTCCAGGCTGCCGGCGGGCAGGAAGCCGCGCTCCCAGCCGCGCGAGTGCGGCAGGGTCCGCTGCGTGTTGCGCCGCTGGCGGAAGACCCAGTCCGCGCCCGCGACCAGGGCCGCCGCGACGCTCCGCAGCCACGCCGCGTCGCGCGTGAGGGTGTAATGCTCCGCGAGGCACCACAGGACCCAGCCGTGATGCTGGTTGTAGGCGCCGGTCTCGAAGCCTCCCGCCCCGTAGAACATGCCGCGATAGTCCGTGAAGTTGCCCGGCTGCTCCACGGTGCCCTGGTACGCGATCCAAACCGCGAGCCGGCGGCGGGCCTCCGCATGAAGCCCCCGCCGGTCCAACTCGTTCACGATCATGCAGGCCTCGTTGCTGTAGTTCCCGTACGTGGACGTGCCCACGGAGGTGTTCACGAGGTCGGGCCGCCCCGGCATGCCCACGTCGGCGATTTCCGCGTGCGTCAGGTGGGCGGCGTACACCGCGTCCAGCGCGGGCTCCGGCGTATGCAGTTGCGAGCCGCGCCGGTTCTCCGCGCGCCAGAAAGCCGCCGCCGCGCGGCGGCAGCGGTCGAAGTCGAGCGCCCGGAGCGCGCGCAGCTCCGCCGGGCCGTCCAGCGCGACGTAGGGAATCTTCAGCAGCGCTTCGCAGGACTCGCCCGGCTGCAGCACCAGCGCCAGGACCGCGCGGCGGCCCCGGCGGGAGGCGCGCATCCGGGAGGACCACGCCGCGCGCAGCACCGGCCGGCCGCCGAACGCGCTGCGCAGCGCTCCCCCCGCCGGATGCAACGCGTCCAGCTCCGAATCGGGCACGAGCCGGGCGTTCTGCCGGTCGCCGCCCTCGAAGGCGTTGTAGGAACGGCGGGAGTCCTGCGAGAACCCGATCGGCAGTTCCGCGCGCGCCGGCGTGTCCCCCTCGTTCGTGAAGCGGAAGCGCATCAGGGCGACGACCACGGCGTCGGGCGCGGTCTCCCCCTTCCGGATGTCCGTCGCGAGCGGAACGCACACCGTCCGCTGCTCGACGACGATGTCGCCCCGACGCACCCGCAGCGTCGCCCCCGGCACCGGCGCCGGCTCGCCGAACCGCGCGAGCGGGATGGACGATTCCAAGCCGAAGAAGAACCGGCCGTCGCCCCGGCACAGGAAACGCCGGGTGTCGCGGCCCGCGATCCGCGTCACGTTGCCGCGGTGCAGCACCAGGTCCCCGCCGGCCTCCAGCCAGAACTTCTGCCGCGCGTGCTTGCAGCCCAGGCTCGCATTGACCGCGTGCGGCCGCGGCTGGCCGTGGAAGGCGGCCGCGAAGCTGTGCTCGGGCCGCGCGCGGACGCGGGCCAGGATCGTGCGGGCCCGGCGCGTGCGCTCCCGGTAGCGCGCGAACGTCGTGGGATCGTCCGCCCGCGCGACGAAGACGCCCTGCTCCGCGTACCAGATCGGCCCCTCGCGCGCGAGCGCCGGGAGCGAGATCGTGAAGCTGTCGCGCGGCAGGTCGAACGTGACCCGGCCGTCGTCGCCCGCGTACCGGTGCGCAGGCTCCATATGGTCCACCGCGACGGCGAACCGGCGGCCCGTCCCCCGGCGGGCCGGCCGCGCGTTGTACCCGCGGACGCCGGTGACCGCGCCACGGGTCTTCCGGCCCGCGTCCA
>CAYHEI010000002.1:0-11106 GCA_964355385.1 uncultured bacterium
GCCCGCGGGGCGGCCGGCCCTTCGACGGAGCTCAGGGCCGGCCCGGGTGCCGCCACGGACCCGGGCCGGCGCCCGAGCGCGAAGGTCAGGCTGATCGCCTGGGGCAGGCCCGTGGGACCGCCGAAGCGCGCGGCGTAGTCGGCCCGCAACGGGCCCAGCGCGAGGCCGAAGCCGGCGGTCATGGACGTCCCGTCGCGGTCCGCGCTCCCGCCAACGCGCACCGCGAGCAGACCCCGCCAGCGGTATTCGACGCCTCCCTCGACCGCGGACGTCCGCGTGACGAGCGGATAGGCCACCTCGACCACGGCGCCCACGCGATCCGCTGCGGCGCCCTCGAGCGGCGGGGCGCCGTTCCATCCGATTCCGGTTCGCAGCTCCGTCGGGAGGCGCACCGCCTCGTCCCCGTAGCGGTAGGCGGGACCGGCGTTCCGCACGAGCGCGCCCGCCGCGAATCCGGCAGGCAGGGCGATCCGGAATCCGCCGTCCGCCGCCACGGCCGTCACCGCGGTCCCGCCCCCCAGGCTGCTGCGGAGCACCTTCACCCCGCCCCCGGCGCGCATCCCCTCCCCGGGGGCCCACCCGTACGCCACGAGCACGAGCAGGTCCTGTTGGAGCACCATCGTCCGTTCCGTGCCGTCGGCCGCGGTGAGCGCTGCGCTCCCGGCATCGTACCAGGCGAGCCCGGCGGCGAGCGCGCCGCCCGCGACCGGCATGCCGAGCAGCCCCTGTCCGGTGACCTCGCCGAACCAGCCGCGACGCCCGCCCAGCGTCACCGACGACTCGCCCGCAGACGAGGCCGCCGGCGTCAGCCAGGCGAGCCCCGGATCGTCGTCGAGCGCCACCGCCGCGCCGCCCAGCGCCTCCGCCCGCGTCGCTTGCGGAAGCGTGAGCGCGGAGACGGCGGCCTCCCGAGCGACCCCGCTCCTCGCGGCGGTGAGCACCGCCACCAGCGGGGCGATCAAGCACGCGCGGGACGCCCGCGTCCGTCTCGCTCGCGGGCGCACGTCAGCGCTCCACGAGGACGGCCAGCGGCCGTCCTCCGGTCAGTCCCGGGCCGGACACCAGCACGCGATAGACGCCGGGAGGGACCGGCGCGCCGTCGCGGTCGCGGCCGTCCCAGCGGAGTCCGACCGCCGCCGTCCCGTTCGCGGCCGTCTCCAGCTCGCGCACCGGGCGCGCGTCGCTCGTGTAGATGACGGCCCGCACGTCCCCCGCGGTGGTGGGCCATGCCACCACGACCGCCTCCTCGCCCAGCCGCGGACGCACCGTGCCGTTGGCGCCACCGATGACCCGCACCCCGCCGGGCACGAGCGCGATCGGGAAGGCGGGCCGCGGGACCAGGAAGGTCGCGGCGGCGGTGCCTCCGGCCGGGGCGACGAGACCGCCGTCCCCGGCGGCGCTCCCCGACCACGCCACGGGCCCCGCGGCGGTGCCCACCGCCGTCCAGGTGTAGGTGACCGACGCGCCGGGCGGAATCGCCGCGCGCGTCGCCGGCGAGGGGCCGGACAGGGACGCGGCACCCGTGCCCGCCGCCGGCCACAGTCCGGCGGCGACATTCGTCGCGTCCTCTCCGCCCGTGTTGCGCACGGTCAGCACGACCAGCACCGCCTGGCCGACGTCGGCCGACGTCGCCGAGGACGAGAGGGAGGACGCGAGGCTCGCGGGCGCGGCCGCGGTCCCTCCTGCGGGGCCACCGGTCCGCCGGACGACCGCGCACGCGTTCCCGCCGGCGGCGTCCGCCGCGTCCGCCACGGAGCCCGCCCCGGCGATGGTGCCGGTGATGGTGAACGTCAACGTCCCGCCCGGGGGGAGCGACACCGCCGCGCTCCAGACGTACCGCGTACCGGTGTTGGCGACCGCGGCGACCACGGGGGCGGCGAAGCCGGGGGGTTGCTGCGTGGCGACGCCGGCGATGAGCGCAGGAACCGTGTCGGAGACCGTGACCGTGTCGATGGTCGCCACCCCGCTGTTGGCGACGACGATCCGGTAGGTCACGGGTCCTCCGGGCCGCGCAGGCACGGGCCCCGAGGTCACCGCCACGGCGATGTCCGGCGGAGGCTGGGCCGCCACCACGACCCCCGTGGCGGCGGACGCCGCGAGCGGACGTCCGGTCAGCGCCGCCAGCCCGCCCACGGTGGCCGTGACGGTGAACGAAGGCGTTCCGCAGCCCGTCGCGCTGAACGTCCAGGCGAACGTGGTCGAGCCACCGGCGGGCAGCGCCAGCGGGCCGGCGGGCGTGGGCCCCGCGACCGCCGTCAACGCGGCCCCGGCATCGAGGCTCAGCCCCGGCGTGATGCCGGCCGCGTCCTCGCCCCCGGTGTTCGTGACCGTGAGCGTCACGGCAACCGCATCTCCCGGATTCGCGGACGCCGGAACGACCGCGAGCCGTGCCGCGAGCCGGGCCGCCGCGAGCGCCGTCCGCGCCGCGGAGGCCGAACCCGCCACCCCGAAATCCCCAACGGCGGTCGCGGAGAGCAAGATGCTTCCACCACCCGCGACGCTGTACGTCCAGGCGAAGGTCACCGGTTCCCCCGGCGCCAGGGTCACGCCGCCCGCGGGGACCGGCCCCGACTCGAAGACGAGGGTCGCGCTCCCCCCGACGTTCAGCTCGGGGGTCAGCCCCGTGGCGTCCGATCCGCCGGAGTTGGTGGCGGTGAGCGCGATCCGGATCCACTGGCCGGCCACCACCGGAGAGGCATCCGCGTCCAGGGCCACGTCGAGCGCCGGGGCCGGCAGAATGGACACATCGGTCGGTCCGGCGCTTTCCAGGAGGTCCCCGCCGCACGCGCCCAGCGACCCGGTCACCGAACCGCCGAACGTCACGGTGCCGACTCCCGCGGCGCTGTACGTCCAGGTGAACGTCGCGGCGGCGTCCGGCGCGAGGGACACCGGGCCGGCGGGAACCGGCCCGCCTTGCACCGCGACGAACGCGCCGCCCGCTTGCGGCCAGATCCCCGCGGTGACGTTGGCGGCGGCCGTCCAGCCCGTGTTCGTCACGGTGAGCGTGACGCGGACCCAGCGCCCCACGACCGCCGGAAGCTGCTCCGCGCCGACCGCGGCCGCGAGCAGCCCGCCGGGATCCACCCGCCGGATCCGGTTGTTCTGCTGGTCGGCGACGTACAGGCGACACGCGGCGTCGAACGCCACGCCGGCGGGGTCGAACAGGAACGCGAGTGGCGCGGCGATCCCGTCGCCGTTGTACCCCGAGTCGCCGGTGCCCGCGAGTGTCTCGATCACGCCCGAGCCCGCCGCCACGCGCCGGACGCGCTGGTTGCCCTTGTCCGCGATGAGGACGTCGCCGTGGCCGTTCACCGCCACGCTCGCGGGGAAGGTGAGCTGGGCCGCCGTCGCGGCGCCGCCGTCGCCGCCGAATCCACCCGATCCCGTGCCGGCGAGCGTGGTGATCACGCCCGTCCCCGCGTCGACCCGGCGCACGCGATGGTTCGACTGGTCGGCGACGAAGAGGTCGCCGGCTGCGCCGACGGCGACGCCCGTCGGGCCGTTCACCTCGGCGGCGGTCGCCGCGATCCCATCCCCGTTGTAGCCTCCGGTCCCGTCTCCGGCGACGGTGGAGATGAGTCCCGTCCCCGCGTCCACCCGCCGGACCCGGTGATTGTTGAGATCCGCGATGAACACGTCGCCCGCGCCGTCCACCGCGACCCCCGCCGGATCGTAGAGCTGGGCCGTCGATGCGGCGATACCGTCGGCGTTGTACCCCGGCACCCCCGTGCCCGCTACCGTCGTCAAGAGCCCGGTCACACCGTCCACGCGACACACCCGCTGGTTCATCTGGTCGGCGATGAAGACGTTTCCCGCGCCATCAACCGCCACTCCCCACGGCTGATTCAGCCGCGACGAGATCGCAGGTGTGCCATCGGGGTCCAGCCCCTGCGCGCCGGTCCCGGCGACGGTGGAGATCACGCCCGTTCCGGCGGCGATCTTGCGGATGCGGTGGTTCCACAGATCAGCCACGAAGGCGTTGCCCTGGCCGTCCACCGCCACGCCGGCGGGATAGGCCAGCGACGCGCCGTTGGCCGCGATCCCGTCGCCATTGAAGCCGAACCCGCCGGTCCCGGCCGCGGTGGCGATCAGGCCCGGCGCGGAAGAGCAGGAGAGGGCGGGAACGAGCAGGCCCCGCGCCGACCGGGTCGCGACCGGCGCTCCGCACGCGCCTTCCGTCCCGGCGGCCGACGCCGTGAACGCGACCACGCCCGCGCCGTTCACGCTGAACGTCCAGGTGAAACTCTGCACCAACCCCACGGCGAGGGAGCCCGCGGAAGCCGGGACGGGGCCGGCGATGGGGGTGACCAACGCGGCGCCCGCGTCGATCCACAGCGCGGGCGTGAGGCCGGTCACGGTTCCGCACGCGGTGTTGGTCACGGTCAGCACGACTTCCACCCACGCGCACAAGCCCGCTGGATTCGGCACGACCGCGAGCGCCGAGGACAGGGAGGGAGCGGGCAGCGCGATCGTCATCGTCCGCGTCGCGCCCGTCACCGCCGGGCATCCCATCCCCGATGCGTCGCCCGTCGCCGTGGCGGCGAATGTCACCGTCCCGGAGGCGCAGATGTTCGCGGTCCACGTGAAGCTCTGCGCCGCCCCGGGGGCGAGCGAGGCGGCCGAGGCCGGCACAGGCCCGGTCGGGGGAGCGACCAGGGCCGCGCCGCCCGCGCTCCAAAGCCCGGGGGACACGTTCGTGACCGGCGCGTCGCCGGCATTGGTGACGGTGAGCACGACCTCCACGCTTCCGCACGAGAACGCCGGATTTGGAACGACCGCCAGCGCCGAGACGAGGGGCGTCAGCAGCCGCACGCGCTCGTTCGCGGTGTCGGCGATGTACACGTTGCACGGGGCCCCCGCGGCGACCGCGACATCGTTCGGATAGAACACCCGGGCCGCGGTGGCAGCGCCTCCATCGCCGTTGTAGCCTGCCACGCCCGTGCCCGCCACGGTGCTGATCAGCCCCGTCCCCGCGTTCACCTTGCGGACCCGGTGGTTGAAGTAGTCCGCGATGTAGAGGTTCCCCGCCCCGTCGAGCGCGATGCCGCCCGGACCGTTGATCGAGGCCGCCGTCGCCTGTCCCCCGTCCCCGCCGTAGCCGGCCGCGCCGTCGCCCGCCACCGTGTGGATGATCCCGGTCACCGGGTCCACCGCCCGAATGCGGTTCCCGTCGGACTCCGTGAGGTAGAGCGTGCCCGACGCATCGATCGCGACGGCCCACGGCCCGTACACATCCGCCGCCGTGGCCAATCCCCCGTCGCCGCTGTGACCTGCCACGCCCGTCCCCGCGACGGTGCTGATCACTCCTGTTGCGGCCGTCACCTTGCGAACGCGGCTGTTGAAATAATCCGCGAAATAGAGATTGCCCGCCCCGTCGAGCGCGATCCCGCCGGCACCGTTGATCGAGGCCGCCGTCGCCTGCCCCCCGTCCCCGCTGAACCCGGCCCCACCGGTTCCCGCGATGGTCGAGATGCGACCCGTGGCCGCGACCACCTTGCGAATCCGGTTGTGCCCGCTGTCGGCCAAGTACAGGTTACCCGCGCCGTCCACCGCAACCCCCCACGGTTGGCTGAGATTCGCCGCCGTCGCGAGTTGACCATCGCCGTTGTAGGCGATGGCGCCGGTCCCCACGACCGTCGTGATGACGTGCGTTGCGGCGGCGACCTTGCGGATCCGGTTGTTCGTCCAATCGGTGAAGTAGAGATCGCCCATGGCATCGGCCGCGATCGCGGACGGCTCCGACAACATGGCAGCGGTCGCGGATCCACCATCGCCACCGAACCCTGGCAGGCCGCTTCCGGCGACCGTGCTGATGGTGTCCGCCCGGGCGATTCCGGCTCCCAGCGCCAGGTATGCCGCCAGCGTCCACTGCGCCACCGTCCGGTTCACGGGCCCATTATCCACCCGGAGGTGTCCGGAAGCCTCGGCACGTCACTCGCACGACCCGGGACCTTCCGGCTCAGAACACCCAGCGTCCGCCGAAGAGGATCTCCAGGCGGGACCGGTGCAGGGCCTGGCCCTGGGTCGGTTCGGGGCTCTGACCGAGCGCGTGGGTGACGCCGGTCGCTTCCAGATCGGACGGCGTGAGCGCGGCGAGGGTCTTCCGCCACCACGCCCCGCCGGGACCGGCGGACCAGCCGGAGCGCAGGGCCGCGCCCACCGAGAGCGCCCGGTCGCGGCGGACGGGGTTCGCCGGATCGGCGCCCGGCGCGGGCGCGGCGGGCTCGTCCGTCCGGCTGCGCTCCGTGGACCAGACCGCGCCGGTCCGTCCCGTCCAGCGGGAGGTGAACAGGTATTCCCAGCCCAGGCGCAGCGTGCGGGCGGTGTGCGTGGAGCGGCGCGCCCCCCGACCGCCCGCCACGTCCACCGCGCGCTGCCGGTCGGTCACGCCCCCCAGCCCCGCGCCGACCGTGCTGCCGCCCAAAGTCCGGTACGCGATGCCGGCCGCGGATTCGAAGGGCGAGTCGATCCGCGTCTCGGTCACCGCCTCGGAGTTCGGGAAGTCCACCTTGCTCCCCGTGCTGCGCGCGCCCAGGAAGGCGAGCGCGAAACGAAGCGAGTCGCCGCCCGCGAGGTCCCGGCGATGGCGTCCGGAAAGCGTCCAGCGGGTGCGGGAGAACTCGCTGGCCAGGCCCTGCTGCACGAGCTGCGTGCCGCCGGGCAGGATCCTCCCGGTGCTGTTCTCCTGCATCGCCCGGGCGCTCGTCCCATCCAGCGTGGCCGCGGCCTCCCATCGCCCGCCGTCCTTCCGCCAGGTTCCCTGCCCGGCCAGCGTCGTGCCTTCGGGCGTCGTCTTCCAGGACTGCGTCGTCCCGTCCTTGAAGGTGAGCGTCTGCGTCACCTGGTACGCGCCGACGTCGGTGAGCGCGTCCGAGGCGCCGACGGCCAGCCCGAGCGCGTCGCGCAGGTCGAGCCGGTCGTTGAAGGGGGTGTAGCTGATGCCGGCGGTTCCTTCGCCCCAGCGCTCGTTGCCGGGGAAGCGCATCGCGGCCCCGAGCCCGTAGTCGCCCAGGCTGAAGCTGATGTCGCGCGTCGCCACGCGGTCGTCCGCCGGCACGCCGAGCCCTCCGCCGAGCGGGCGATAGAACCCGCCCAGCGCGAGCCGCTCGGTCATGCGGCGTGCGTACCATAAGACCGGCCGCGCCTCGACGCCGAAGAACGTGGTCGCGCTCGTGGTGTCCTTCTGCCCCACCGGCTGCAGGCTGGTGTTGGTGAAGTCCGCTCCGCCGTCCAGGCCCACCTGCCAAGCGTTGCGCTCCCCCACCCGGGTGAACAGCTCGTAGGGCCCGCCCGGGGAGCCGAGGCGCCAGGACGTGTCCGTGCGCTCGGTCTTGCCGATGAAGCTGTCGTGCTCCTGCGCGGACTCGTCCCGCACGACCCCGTAGTCGAGTCGGGTCCCGCGGGGAAGCCAGGCCAGCCCCGCGGGGTTTCCCAGGTTCGCGGGCGTGAGGTCGGTCGCCTCGTCCTCCACGATGCCCGGCACCGCGCCGAGCGCTCTGAAGCGCAGTTCCGACGCCCCCGCCGTCACGCTCAGCAGTGCGGAGAGGATGAGCGCGGTGACGCTCATCAAAACGTGACTTGGACGCCCAGGAAGTTCGTCCGCGGGAGCTGCTCGACCCGCCGCTCGCCCGAGTAGTTCGCGCTCCAGACCACCACGGCCAGATTCTCATGATCCGTCGCGTTGAGCAACTCGACGTAGGGCGTCACCGTGAACCCCTCGAACCGGAACTCCGCTTCCGTGCGCAGGTCCAGCCGCGCGTACGGCGGAAGCCGCGCCGAGTTGACCGGGCCGAACACCGGGAAGGCGTTCCCGGCGGTGTCGGTCGTCTTCCCCGTCACGGGAGTGTAGGGCGTGCCCGACGCGAGCCGCCAGCGCCCCGACACGCTCCACCCCGGCAGGAGGCGCACGCGCCCCACGAGGCTCAGCATGTCGGGGATGTCGTAGTCGGAAAAGCGCTCGGGCGTGCCCGGCCCGTCCCGCCGCCGGGACGAACCATGGGCGTACGCCGCCCAGCCGGCGACGCGCTCGGTGAACGCGCGTCGTAGCAACACCTCCACGCCGCGCGCCTCGCCGGTGCCCGCATTGGAATAGTTCGTGACGGGGTCGGGGACGACGAGCGCCTGAAACCGCTTCGCGTAGGTCTCCACCGACGCGTTCCAACTCCCCCAGCTCCCTTCGATCCCGCCCACCGCGTGCCACGCGCGGCTGGGCGCGAGGCCCGGGTTCCCCCAGCGCGGCATGACTTCCGTCGCCTGGGGCGCCTGCGGATAGAGGCCGGCCGCCGCGCGCAGCTTGACGTGGCGCCCCAGCGCCTGTGACGCGGCGACCCGCGGGCTCAGTGGGGCGGATCGGCTCAGGGCATACCCGTCGGCCCTCCCGCCCAGCTCGACCTCCGTGCCGGGCCGGAACGTCCAGCGGTCCGCGAGGATGAGGGCGCCGCGCTCGCCGATGACGGACTCGGTCGCCCGCAGCTTGGTCAGTCCCGTGAAGACGTACGCGCCCTGGCCCTCCGACGGCAGCCGGGCGAAGTACGCGTCCAGCCGGTAGCGCGTGACCGCGCCCTCGACGGCGGCGGAGACCCGGTGCGGCCCGGCGATCCGCCCGACGCCGGCGCGGGCATAGACTTCCTCGGGCCGCGTGTTGTAGAAGTAGTCGCCGGCCAGGTCGCTCTCGCTGCTCGCGGCCTGCCCGGCGACGGCCGCGTCGGCGGACCAGTCGCCGGACGCCCCCGCCCAGAGCAGCGCCCCGACCCGGTACGCGTGCTCCCAGGTGTACCGGCCCTCGAGGGCGGGCGAGGAGGGATTCTTCACGTCCGCCGCCGCGTCATCCCGCGCCCCGAACACCTCCGCCCGCCAGGTCCCCATGGTTCCGGTCTTCCAGGTCGCCTTGGCCAGCCAGTCGTCGTAGCGGGGCACCGCCACGTCCGTGATCCGGCGGGGCAGCACGAAATCGAAGTAGCCCCGGCGCGCGCTCGCCACGCCCGTCAATCCGGGCACCCCCAGCGGCGACTCCAACGCCAGCGAGGAAGCGATCAAGCTCGCGTCCAGCGCTCCCGCGAGCCGGCCCTCCGTCCCGTCCCGCGTATGCAGGTCGAAAATGCCGCCCATCCGGTCGCCGAACCGCGCGGGGAAGCCGCCGCTGTAGAAGGTGAGATTCTTGATGGTGTCCGCCTGGAATGTACTTGCAACCCCCTGATAATGGTACGGATACCCCGCCGGAATGCCGTCGGCGTAGAGCGCGTTGTCGTTCGGCCCGCCTCCGCGCACGTACAGGTTGCTGTCGATGTCGGAGGCCTGCGCCACGCCGGGCAGCGCCGTCACGGCCCGGAGCGGATCGCCCGCGGTCCCCGGCACCGCCTTGGCCTCCTCGCGCGTGATCGTTTGCACGCTGGGCGCCTCGAGCGCCTTCGCCTCGACCGTGATCTCGGGGTGAGCGTAACCTTCGCGCTCGAGCGCAAGCCGCAGCCGCTCCACCCCGCCCGTGAGCGTGATGGTGAGCTGAAGCGGTCGGAATCCGACCGCCCCGACGGCCAATCGGTACGCGCCCGCCGAGAGCCCGCCGAACGCGAAATTCCCCGCGGCGTCGGTCATCGCGGCGCGCGAATCCGCGGGAGCGGTAGATCCCATGGAGATCAGCATCAGTTCCGCCGAGACGACCGGGGCGAGGGACCCCTTTTGGTGGACCGTTCCGTGGAGGGCGACCACCGCGGCGAGGACTACGGCTGTCGTGAGCGTCTGCGAACGGTAAACATGGTTTACCGACCGATGCCGAGCGCGCTCCTGCGTGCTACTTCTTTCGTTTCCCGCCGTCTCCGGAAAACCCGCGGTGCTGCCAGTCGTCGGCCCAGAGATTGAAGAAGACGTCCTTGCGGGGATGCGCCTTGATGACATCCATGTTCAGCTCGATGCCCAGGCCGGGCTTGGTCGGGAGTCCGATGTACCCATCCACGACCCGGGGACGGCCGATGATGGCCTCCGCGATGTGCGGCTCCACGAAGTCCTCGAAGACCTCCTGGATCTTGAAGTTGGTCATCGTGAAGTCCGCGTGGACCGACGCCGCGGTGCAGCCCGGACCCTGCGAGTTGTGCGGCGCCACGGTGACGTACCGGGCGTCCGCCATCGCGGCCAGCTTCTTGAGTTCGAGGATGCCGCCGCAGTGGACCACGTCGAACTGGGCGATGTCGATATTGCCGTGCTCGAGCAGACTCCGGGCCTCGTACCGCGTGAAGCACCGCTCCCCCGCCGCCACCGGCATCAGTCCGCCGATCCGCTCCACCGCGTTCGCCATCTCGTCGTGATTGTCGGGCGGGACCGGCTCCTCGAACCAGCCGGGCTTGAACGGCGCCATCTCGCGCGCGAGCTCGCCCGCGGTCTGCGCGGAAAACCGGCCGTGGCCCTCCACGAAGATCTCGACGTCCGGCCCCACCGCGTCGCGCAGCGCCTCAAGAATCCCCACCGAAAGGAGCTTCTCCTTCCGGTCCAGCTCGTACGTCCCGGGGCCGAACGGGTCCACCTTGAGCGCCGTGTAGCCCTTGTCCAAGACCACTTTCACCCGCTTCGCGAACTCCTTGGGGGAGCGCTCGACCGTGTACCAGGCGTTCGCGTACGCCTTCAGCTTCTCGTGGCAGCGCCCTCCCAGAAGCTGGTACACCGGCCGCTTCGTCGCCTTGCCGATGATGTCCCAGCAGGCGATTTCAACCGCGGACAGCGCGGTGTTCGCGATCACCCCGCCGCGCCAGAAGTCGTTGCGGTACATGCGCATCCAGAGGTCCTCGATGTTGAAGGGGTCGCTGCCGACCACGTGCCGGCGCTTCGCGCCCTCGAGGTAGCCCACGACGGCTTCGTCCCGGTTGGTGAGCGACGCCTCCCCGATGCCGTGGATCCCCTCGTCGGTGTCGAGGCGGATGAAGACGAGGTTCCGCCAGGCGCTGCCCATCACGAAGATCTTGAGGTCGGTGATCTTCACAACGAACTATCTTACGGCTTCCCGGGCCGCGGCGCGAAACGCTTCGAGCCGGCCGGGGTCGGGGGTGGCATAGACGGCGTAGAAGCCGCCCTGCTCGTCGAGCCGCACCTGGCGGTTTCCCGCGGGGAAGACCTCCGCCA
>CAYHEI010000002.1:11116-32225 GCA_964355385.1 uncultured bacterium
CAGGACGCCCAGGCGCCTGCGGTTGGGATCGTCGCGGAGGAGTCCCCGGCGCTCCGCCAGCATCCCCGCGTACTCGACGTCCTGCTCCGCCCGGCGCAGCCCCTTGAGCCGCAGCGAGGCGCAGGGGCCCGCGATGCCGAACGGCTTGCCGGTGTACAGCAGGCACGTCGTGGCGAAGGTCCGCCAGTTCTCCTCGCCACCCAGCACGAGCCAGGGCACGTAGCCGTCCACGCCGTTCCCGTAGAGCGTGAGGGCTTGCACGCTCAGGGCGAGCGCCGACGCGGTTGAGGACGGCAGGTCGCCGTACGTCCAGATCCGGCGGCCGTGGCGCTCCCGCAGCTCCTCGAGCAGGGCGCGCTGCTTCGCGAACGCGCCGTCCACGTCGAGGTCCACGACCTCGTCCAGCGTGTCGCGCCCCCACTCCGGCCGGGAAAGATCGGCCCGGAAGATCAGCCGGCTGCGGTCCCCCGCCTGCGCCTCGCGCAGCATGCGGCCGAAGTAGCGCAGCGCGAGGAAATCGTCGAGGTGTTGCGGTTCGTCGAGGAGCCAAAAGCTCGTGCCCCGCCCCCACGCCTTCACCTTCGGGTCGTACTGCTTGTAGAAATACTTGTCGTTGAGATAGACCTGGAATTGCGTCTTCCAGCCCTTCTCCCTGATGTGCCTGAGATACCCCGCCGCGACGGCCACCCAAGCCTCATGGTATTCACGGCTGAAGCCTTCCTCGACGGGACCGGCCTTCTCCCAGTGATCTTCCCATTTCAGATGGTTCCAGCGGTAACCCTCCGACATCGTCGTCGGATAGTTCTCCGACAGCGCGAGGTAGAAGTGGTCCAGCGGCACGTCCTCCCGCCCGGTGCCGGCGAACGCGCTGCCGTCGAACAGCGGGCCGAAGCGCGCGTCCCAGGCGGACCAGTCCTTGACCCGCATGGCGCCGCCCTTGCCCGTCACGGCCGGAACCGCGCCGGCCGACTGATTGCCGGAATGGCTGTAGTGCAGGATCGCCAGCGTCCCGCGGTGGGCGTGGGCCATCGCGTAGTAGGCTTGCTCCTCCGGAGGCGGGTCGTACGCGTTCAGCGACCAGACGAACCGTGCCGCGCCCGGCATCACGCCCCGCGCGACTTCCAACGAGACCGTGAGCGGGATGGCCGTGCCATCAGCGAGCCCTGAGCCCGTCGAAGGGCCGTCCGCCTCGACCGTCAACTTTCCCTCATACCGGCCGGGAGGCGCGTTGCGCGGGACATACACCTCGGCGTACACCGCCTGGGTGAACTGAGCCGGCACCGCGTTGCGCGGGTCGGGCACCGCGAAGGCCTCGCCTGCGGCGAGCGGGAGGAGCGGATCGGCGTACCAGCCGCGCTCTCCCTTCCCCGCATGCTGGTACCACGCGCGCGACAGCCGGATCGCCTTGGCCGGGATGGCCGAGCCTCCGGGGCCCCGCAGGTCGCCCGGCATGACGCGGAACGCTGCCGGCTTGCGGTCCCCGGTTTCGCAAATGGCGGAGAACGCGACCCACTCGTTCCGCATCGCGGACAGGGAGACCGTCCGGTCGCGTCCGCTCCACGCGGGATTCGCGACTCGCCAGCGGCCGGCGGGCACCCCTTCGTAGTCCACTCCCGCCTCCTCCAGCGCGTTCCCGCTGATGGGATTCACCTTGCACCCGTCGGGAATCGCCCAGACCGCGGCGGACTTCGTCATGGGTGGAGCGCCCGCCGCGGTGGAGACCGGGTGCAGCACGAGCGGAACGGCCGGCGGCAGGGCGGCGGAGGCGAATCCCGCGCCCCGCCCCGCTCCCACGACCCGCCCGCCGCGCCCGATCGCCTCGACCTCGAACAGCAGCCCCGCGCCCGGCGGCAAGCCGCCGAGCAGCGTGAGCGCACGAGCCCCAGGGGCTGGCACGGCGGGCATTTGCCAGCGCGGCAGGGCGGACGCCGGCTTGCCCGCCGCCGACAGCTTCACCCGGTAGCCCAGCACGTCCGCCGCCGGATTCGCCCACGAGGCGTCGGCGCCTCCCGCGCGGCCGTCCGCGCCCGCGGGACGCGGGAGGACGGCCACTTCGATCCGTTCCGGCGCCGTCGAAGGGGCGGGAGCCGCCCTTCGACCGGGCTCAGGGTCCATCTCGGCCTCCAGCCACGGCGCGGCCCCGGACTGCTCGCGCGCGAAGAAGAAGTTGTTCGAGAAGTTGGCCTTCGGCATGAGCTCGCGCGCGATGTTCATGGTCTGCCCGTTGTCGTCGCTGACCGCGAGCCCGAACGAGAGCCCCGCGGCGCACGCTTCGAGGAAGCGCCCGTCCAGCGGAACCGTCCACCAGCCGTCCGCGCCCCGGGCGGCGACCGCCTGCGCCCAGAACGTTCCGCCGCGTCCCCACACCGCGCCGAGGAAATCCGACCCCGGCCCCGCCCACTCCGCCCCGGACGCGGGCCGCAGGAAGCATGCCCCGCCCCGCGCGTCGTAGGATCCGCCGGATCCCTCCACCCAGGGCACGGCCACGGTCGAGACCCCGACCCGGCGCACCATGAGGTTGGACTCGGTCTCTCTCATATGAAGGACGGCGCGGCTCACCGGCTTCCCGCGCAGCGGCGCCGCATCGAAATCCAGAAGGATCACGTTCTCGGTCCCCTTCATCTTGATCCGGGGGCACCCACCCGGCGCGAACTCGCGCTCCTCCGGATAGCAGCAGATCGACGTGTCCGCCGTCACCGCGACCCGCAAGGTCTCGGCCCGAGCGGCCGCCGCGAGGACGAACAGAAGATCAGCGGCGAAGAACGTGGTAGACCGCGTCCTCGGCAAGCGTCACCGCCAGCGAAGCGCCGTCCGGCGCGGCGGCGGCCTCCGGAGCGTCGGCGCGCGCGTAGCCGTTCTCGTCCAGGGGCATCACGGTCGCGCCCTTCCACGAACCGCCTCGCAACGTGACCTTGACGCGGATCTTCTCCACGCCGAACGGCCAGGTCCCAACGTCCCCGATCCGCCCCTCCGCGCCGCCGGAGGCGCGGAACCCGTAGGGCCGTTCGGTGGTCATCGCCTGGACCAGGATGCGCGCGGAGGTCTCGAGCGGCTTGCCGTCGAGGGAGACGACCAGGACCGTCGCGTACTCGTTCCCGCACTCGATCGTCACGTTGCCCAATGGAATCGCCGCGGCCTGCCCGAGGAACCCCGCGGCGCCCTGGCTCTTCTTCGTGTCCACCCGGACGATGCCGCGGGCCCAGTCCCACGCGAGCTCGCCCGTGAGACTGCGGACGATGGACTGGTCGCGGTCCAAGTAACGGGCGAGCGGGATCTGGCGCGAGGCCGCCTGGGGGTCGAACGACCGGACGACCCGGCCCGCGTAGAACACGAGCGGGTCGAGCGAGCGCACCTCGCCCGCGATCGCGCCGCCGCCGGGGAGGTCCTTCTTGCGCAGCTCGTCCAGCGCCTGGGCGGCGAATGTCGTGGAACCGCGCAGCGCGAAGAGTTCCTCGGGATTCAGCGCCTGGAAGACCGCGTCTCCCGCCTCCGCCACGTCCCCCCGCCGGTACATCAGCGCGCACGCGGGGAAGGAACCCATGATCACCGGGGACGACAGCCCGAACTTTCCCATCGACGTGTCCCACGCCGCGCCGCCGAGCGCGAAGACCTCGAGCCCGTCCAGGCCCTGCAGCGACCCGTACGCCGCGGTCAGGAAGGGCATGTCGGACCGGTAGAGGTTGGGATTGACCCACCCGATCTCCGAGATGAGCTGGGGCATCCGGTCGACCTGCGTGAACTGCAGCGGCAGCTCCTCGGGATGCTTGACCGCGGCCCGGTTCTCGAACGTGTGCCCGGGCCGCACGGAGTAGTCGGCGCCGTCGCCCTCGTGCTTCCCGCCGAAGTAGCCGTGCCGGTCCAGCACGTCGCCCGCGCCGTACGTCCACTGCTCGAGCGCATCGAGCTGCGCCGCGTCCGCCGTCACCCAGTTGGACGCGATGATCAGGCTGCGCGCGCCCAGGTCCTTGCGGACGTAGCGGACCAGGTCCGCGTAGCCGCCGCGCTGCAGCTCCGCCAGGAAGCGCACCTGGTCGGAGACCCGCTTGCGCAGTCCCGGCCCGGCGCTCTTGAGGCCGTCCCGGGTCAGGCGCCAGGCCTCGTACAGCGCCATGCGCCCTTCCGCCGGGCTGTCGTCCGCTTCGCGGGCCTCGATCCAGTCCAGCCGCGCCTTCTCGATCGAGCCGTAGCGTTTCACGAGCCACGCCCCATAGCGCGTCTCGAGCAGGCGCCATTGCGGCGGGGGGATGTTCGCCTTCGAGAACGTCCAGAAGAACAGCCCATCCTCGTTCTGCAGCTCGAGCAGCGCGAGCGCGGGGTCCCGCGCCAGCGTCAGCCCCGTGTAGGGATTCCGGCTCGTGAGCAGCGTGCGCAGCCAGCCCCGGTGCAGCTCCTGCAACCGGGGATTGAAGAAGAGCAACGCGAACGGATACTTGTTCTTCGCCGCATCGTACCCTTCCAGCCCCATCGCGTCGGAGGCCTCCAGAAACAGCGGCCACCAGCAGCTCACGTGGAAGTAGATGCCCTGCTTCTTGAGCGCCGAGATGAAGTAGAACAGATGGTCGAGCTTGACCGGATCCACCGTTTCCGGGTGGCCCTTGACCCAGAGGCCGTCGAGCGAGCGCACCAGATTCACCCCCGCCTTCGCGAGGCGCCGCGCCAGCGCGTCGAGGGAAGCGTGGTCCAGCCCCACGATCTCGCCGCCGGCGTTCACCCCCCAAAAACGGACCGGCCGCCCGTCACCGCGGACGAATCCCGCGCCACGGCGCCCGATCCAGCCGTGCTCACCCGCTTCGGCCTCGTTGAGCCGCCGCAGGTCGAGGTCGGACTTGCGGAACGCGTCCGGCTCGGGCTCCCAGGCGAACCGACCCGCGTCGGCTTTGCCGGACTTCTCATCGGGCTTGAGCCGGCCGCGCGGGATGAACGGCCCCTTGATGAGGAGAAAGCAGTCGAAGGCGCTCGTCAGCTCCTCGCCTTCCTTCGCGAGCAGCCGCAATTCGAACGCGTGCTCCCCGGGGGCGAGGTCCACCGTTCCAAGGTGGACCCAGTTGGCGCCCAGGTACTGGCGGATGTCCACGTTGTCGGCCAGCGACACGTCGAACGGGCAGACCGTCCAGGGCCCCTCGTCGACTCGCCACCGGAAGGGACCGTGCTTCCAGAACTTCCGGCACCAGAGCGCATGGGCCCCGGGATCGGTCACGTCGATCCGATACGCGGCGAACGCCTCGTCGCCCTTGCGCGTGCCGGAGTTCGCCAGCCAGTCGCGGCCGGACAGGAGGTCGCGCTTGGCCTCGAACGTCGCGGCGCCAAACGAGGGGTCGGCGGAGGGGAAGTTGGTCTTCTCCGGCCGCTCCGCCTCCCACCAGACGTACCCCGCGGCGCTCCCCCGGCTCGCGAGCAGGAGCAGGCCGGCCACGGCGACGAAACGGCCCCTACTCATTCCCCTTCCATCGTCCACAAGGAGCATTGTCGCATGGGTGAGTCCGGCATCCGGGAGGCGGTACCACAGCCCGGAGCAGCGCCTGGCCACGCTCGTGCCGCCTCGACGACGCCATTCAGTTCGTCGGAAGCGGCTTTCTCCCTTCCCGGTCGCTGAGGCTCACGCTGGGGTTCCGACCCGCCTGTGCGACGCATCTGGAGGATGAATCAAGACCGCGTGTTAGGATAGCCGTGGATGACGAAGCGACAGCGGGAGAGCACCGCGAAGTATCTCTATGATCTGTCCAAGGGCGTTATCCTGATTACCGTGATCGGGCCCGTGGTCTCCGGGCAGTTCTCGTGGACGCTGCTATTCGTCGGACTTTCTGGAACGCTCGGGTTCTTCGCCTGGGCGTACTGGCTGGAGGGAAGATCATGACACCGCTGGAGAAGACGTTGCTTATCCTCGCGATCATCGGCGCGATCGGCGCCGGCATCACCTACGTCCGCACGCATCCGCGGAACGGCAGCACGAGCCGCTTGAAACCTCGTCGGGGGTGACCAAAGTACGCCGGACGTCCTGATGCTCGCCCGCGCCTTCCGAAAGCCGACCTCGACTACCCCATTCAGTGGGGTTCTGACTCGAAGTACACCGCGGAGGAACTCAGCGTAACGTTCCTCGCTGGAATCGGATTCCCCATCAGGTCCCGCGCCGCGGGGACGCTCCCGGGGAACCAGGAGGCCGGGAGCGGCCGGGGAGCGTCGTCGGTCCAGGCGACCGTGAGCGTCCCCCGCTCCGTCCGGAAGCGGACACCGTACGCGCCGGGCCCGTCGAGGCGCTCCAGGAACTTCGGAGACGGTCCCAGGAGGTTCGCGAGCGCCGCCTGCGCGGCGTACGCCTTGCGGGGCCGGCCGCCGTCGGCGAGCAGGGGGTTCTCCAGCCCGGGATCGTTCACGGCCCCGCTCGCGCCGGAATGGTAGAAGAGCTTCTCCGCGCCCTGCGCGAGCATCAGCACCGCGAACCGCACGGCGTACTCCGCCGCCTGCCGCTCGTCACGCAGGAGGCGCGACCCCGCCCAGTCCCCGCCCGCAAGGTGCGGCGTCCACGGCAGCTCGTCGATGCCGTAGTACGCGTACTCGGTGATCCAGATCGGCTTGGGCCCTCCATGCCGGGCCATGAGCGCGCGCAACTCGGCGAGCGGTGCGCTGAAACTCTCCGGCGTCCGGCGCCCCGGATAGATGTGGAGGTTGAGCGCGTCCACCCAGCGCAGGCCGTCCGCCGCCAGGAACTCGCGCGTGAACGTGTCCGGACCGCCCGCGATCCCGCCGACCAGGACGCAGCCCGGGTCCTCCGCCTTCAGCGACTCGGAGGCGACGCGCAAGAGCTTCACGTAGTCGGCGGCCGTGTATCCCGGCCCCGGAATCCCATGCCCTTCCGCCGGCAGGGCGTAATCGGTGAAGAGCGGCTCGTTCAGGAACTCCCAGGTGCGCACGCGGCCCGCGTAGTGCTTGGCCGTCGTCCGGATGAAGCGCGCGAGGAGCGCCGGATCGCGCGGCGCGTAGGCCATCCGCGCGCGCACGCCCGGGTAGCCTTCCGTCGTGGCGCTCGCGGGCCCCTCCGAGGACCAGTTGGCCGACGGGAAGGGAGGCAGCAAGCAGATGGCGCGCATGCCGGACTCCGCGAGGCGGTCGATCTGCGGATCGCTCCGCGCGAACGTGAACGCGCCCGGTCGCGGCTCGATGTCCTGCCATTTCAGCGACCAGTCCCGCGCCCACACCACCCCCGCCGCGCGCAGCGCGCCGCACAACTCCGCGGTGACCGGCGCGTGGTTGAAGCCGAACGGGGAATCGGCGCCGCGGTAGGGCGTGATCACCGCGAGGCGCAAGCGCCGTTCGCGGGCGACCCCCCCGGCGCGCCAGCGCGCCTTCAACATGAAACAACCTGTGCCGGGCAGCGCCAGCGTCCACGCGGCGGTCGCGGTGCCGGCCGGCGCGAGCGCGAGATCGAGCGGCGGCTGCGGGAGGCGGTTCCCGAAGAAATCCTCCACGTCCCCTTCCACGCGAACGCGTCCCGCCGCGCTCGCGTGGGCGGAGACGAGGACGCGCGCGGGCTCGCCCGCGGCGAAGACGTTGCCGAACCGTCCCGATTCGAAGCCGAGCTCGACCGCCTCCCGCGGCGCCCAAGCCGACGCGTCGCGCGCCCGCTCGAGCTGCACGCCGTCAAGCCACAGGGTGGCCGCCGCGAGCGACGATCCCCGCAGATCGGGCCCCGCCGCCACGAAGACGTCCTCGAATTCCGGCTCCAGGCGCAGTTGATACCGCGCCCAGCTCCCCGTCGCCGTGACCGTGACCCGGGACTCGCGCTGCCACTGCCGCGGCGCGCCGCGCCGCGCCACGAGGGCGGCCGGGACGCCCGGCGGCTCGGACTTCATCCACGCCGAGAGGACGTAGGTCGTGCCGGGGTGCACGGGGATCCAACCGACGTTCGCCGCCAGCGGCGCGCGCTGCTCGATGCGCACCGGCTCGAAGTAGTCGAAGCAGGTCACGGGCGTGCGCCCGGGCCCCAGCGCGATCGCCAGGCTCGTCGCGCCGTCCGCGGCCGTCGTCCGGTCGGCCCGGCCCACGAGCGCGGGCAGGTTGCCCCAGCCCGCCTGTTCGCCGAGCGACGACCAGCCGTCGAGCCCGGCTTCGAAGGAGCCGTTGGGCACGAGGTTGCCATCCGCCTTCTCCGGGAGGCGGGCCGTGAAGGCCAGCCGCGGCGCCTCCGTCTCGACCAGCTCGACGTCGTCCACCCACAGCGTGCCGGTCTCGGTGAACCAGAACTGGAGGCGGCTCTTGTCCGCCACGTCCGCCACGGCCTCGAAGCGGCTCTCGAACCGGGTCCAGGAGGGAGTCACCTCGGCTTCCGCGTCGAGGCCGGGCCCCGACCAGTCCCGGGTGTTGCGCAACGCGATCGCGACCTGCCGGCCGCGCAGGTCGCGTCCCCTGAGCCAGCACGAGAACCGGTACCAATGCCCTTTCCGGATCCGCACGCGGTCCACCTGCGCCAGCATGGCGTGGCTGTCGGGCCGGCCGCCCGAGAAGAACGTGCAGCTCAAGCGCGCGCAGACCCCCCGCTCGGGGTCCGTCGCCTGGACCAGGGACTGCGCCACCGGCCCGCCGTACGCGCCCCAGTCCGCGGGGACGCCCCCGGACACGGCGCTGAAGTCCCCGTTGGACACGAGGTTCGGCGCGGCGACCGCCCCGCCCGCGAGGAGGCCGAGGAGCAGGGGAAGCGCGCGCGTGGGCATCCGACAGCATTGTAGTATGTGTCCATCATGCGGATGCGCCATGCCACGCTGCCGGTCGGCGGTCTCCTGCTGCTCGGGTGCGCCCTGGCCGGCCCCGCGGGACCGGAGACGGAACGCGTGTGTCCCGACTTCACCTTGACCGACCTGGACGGCCGGCCGTACCGCCTCTACGCCGAGCTGCGCGAACGCCCGGCGCTGCTATGGATGACGAACCTCTGCGCGGGCTGCCAGGCGAAGATCCCGTTCGTGGACCGGCTGCATGCGACGTTCCGGGACCGGCTCGCGGTCTTCGCCATCTCCGTCCTGGGCGACGACCGCGACACCCCCGCGCGCATCCGGGACGAGCGCCGCCCGACCTTCCCCCTGCTGCTCGACCCGCACGATTGGGTCGGCACGTATCTCGGCTTTCCGCATGCGGGAAATCTCTGCCCACTGAACAACGCGATTCTGGTCCGGCGGAACGGCTCCATCGCCTGGCGCGGCCACCTGTCGGCCGCCTCGGAGGAGGAGGTGGAGGGGGCCGTCCGCGCGCTCCTGGCGGAGGGAACGCGAGCGGGACGATGAATCACGGCAGGCTGAGGTGGACCGGTCCCCTGACGGTCGGCGCGACAGTGCTGGCCCTGGCCTCCACCGCACAGGCGGGAGAGAATCTGCGCATCGGCGTCAACTGGCCGAGCGATCCCTCCCCCGCCCTGTCCTCCCTCCTCTATGAAACGGGGTTCAACTATGCCCGGCTGGCGGGCGGAGGGTACGGATGGAGCGTGGAGCGGCACGCGAAGCTCGCGTCGGAACTCGAGTCACACCACGTCAAGGTCATCCTCCAACTGGGCAGTCACTACCCCTCGGCCGACTACTTCGAGTTCAAGGACGGCTGGTTCGTCGACCAGAAGGGTGAGACCGGCGTCGAGGACCGCAACCAGTGGGCGATCACCTACTCCGGCCAGGCCTGGCCGCAGTATTCCTACGCCGGCCGGGAAACGCGAGGCCTGATGGAGAAGGATTTCCCCGCCTACCTCGTCCGTCTCAAGGACAACCGGAACATCGCCGGCGTTATTCTGCATAACGAGCCCGGGCTCTTCTGGCTCAAGGACCGCCTCTTCGACTTCAACCCGTCTACCGTGGCCGCGTTCCGGGACTGGCTGAGGAAGCGGTACGGGTCTGCGGCCGGGTTGAACCGGGCATGGGGAACGGAATACGCCTCCTTCGCGCAGGTGGAGCCGCCCCGTGAATTCCCGCCGGCCAAGAACCTGGCCGCCTGGCTGGATTGGCGGCGCCTTCAGGCGGACGTGATCTCCGGCTTCCTTGAGTGGGAGAACGACCTGGCCCACCGGGCCTGGCCCGGGCTTCCCACGACCACCAACATGGCCGGCCCGCTGGACTCGTGGTACCCGCTCCGCGCCGCCGACAACTACAGGTTCTCCCGGGGGCTCGACTTCGCCGGGGTGGACGTCTACTGCGATGCCTCTGTGTCCCGCCACGGCCCCGCCTACGCGCTCGCGATGACCCGCGGCGTGGCCGGACACCGGCCGTTTGAGGTGCTGGAGAGCGACGTCTTCGACCCGAAGAAGTTTGCGGGCATCGACGAAGACCGGCTGGGCGCCATGCTGCGCGGGTTCGCGTGGATGCAGGTCGGGCACGGCGCCCGGGGCATCCTCCTGTGGTGGGGCGGCGGCGGAGACTATGAACTGACCGACGGGCACTTCAACACCCGACTTGCCGTGATGCGCGACGTCCTCCACCAGGCGGGGATGCTCGGGCTGGGATCCTTCCACAAGCGTCCACCCAAGGTCGCCGTGGTGGTGGATCCGGACAGCTACCTCTACTATGGCGGGAAGGGCAAGGAGCCGCCGTACTTCCTCGACAAGACGGCCCAAGGCCTGTACGGATGTCTCGCCGACCACCAGGTCGAGGCGGATGTGATCTTCGCCGACCAGGTCCGGGCCGGCGACGCCAGGCGCTACCGCGCCCTGCTCCTGTCCGCGCCCGTGATGATGGATCGCGAGCTGGCGGACCGGCTCACCTCATTCGTCTCCGCGGGAGGCCTGGTCGTCGCCGAGAGCGGGTTCGCCGAGGTGGACAGGAACGGCCGGGAGCTTGCGGAAACACCGGGAGACGGCCTTCAGACCGTGTTCGGGGTGAAGACCCGGCCGGGTGACGCCTCGGCCGGCGCCGATATGCTCTCGGGGAAGATCAGGCTCTCGGGGAATGTGATCCGCCGCCGGCTCACGGCGGCCGGCGCTGAGGTCCTGGCCAGGTTTGCCGACGACGGCGCCCCCGCCGCGACCGTCCACCGCCACGGCCAGGGAACGGCCGTCCTGCTGGGTGCCTGCGTGGGCAACGCCTATACCGACGGCTGGCGCAGTTGGGCCAGCCCGGGGCTGGGCGACCTGGTGGCTGGGCTCATCGAGCGGCACGTGCCGGACGTCGACCGCGTGCGGGCGGAATTCAGCGGCACAACCACGCTGGATTGCGGTCTGCTCGAGGACGGCCGGGGCAACCTCGTGGCCGTTTTGACCGTGTCCGTGGAGCGGGGGAAGCCGCTGCCCCCGGCCGAAGGCGTGCGGCTCAGGTTCCCTGCGGCGCTGGCTGGCGGCACCCGGCAAGCCTGGGCCTTCATTCCTACGCGGGTCGAACATGGTTCCTCGTCCAGCCTGCCACGCTTGCTGGCGCTGGTCCAGGACGGCAACGACACCGTCCTCAACGTGGGCACGGTCGATTCCGCGGTGGTGGTCCTTCTGGCGAAGGATGGGCCGCCGTTGCTGGGCGTGACCGCGCCGCGCGAGGTCGGGGCCGGAACCACTTTCAAGGTCGCCGTCGGATGCTTCAACCCTTCGCCGCGGCTTGTGCACGGCCGCCTGCGACTGGTTGAGCCGGGGACGATGCGGGAGCTGGCCCCCGCACGCGAGGTCTCCGTGCCGGCCTGGGAGGCCGTGACCCTCGAATTCGACGCCTGGGCGCCGTCAGCCCCGGCCCGGCTCGCGCTCGGCGCGGCAGTAGCGGTGGGCTCCGGTGAATCAACGGCTGCCCCGGTCGACTGCTACGTGCAGTAGCGCCTGGTCAACCTTCCCCTCCCCCCGTTGCCAAGTGCTTAGCGGTAAGCAACAATATGACCATGGATACACGCAAGATCGCGCAGGCCCTGGGACGTCGCGGGGCCGGGCCCGCGCCCGGGCCCTCCCGCCCGAGGAGCGCCGGCGGATTGCCGCGCAGGGCGGCCTCGCCCGGTCGCTGAGCCGGCATGCTGCTCGACGGGTCAACGACAATTTCATCTGCCTCAGGGCCATGCAGCAGCTTCGCCATGCCTCACAATCTCATGGCGACTGACCGCAACCCGCTTGACACCGTCGCCGCCCTCGCCGGGGACCTTGACGCGGCGGACTTCCATGCGGTCCTGATCGATTGAAGGTGAATCCCGCATAGGCTCATGCCTTGAGCAAGTCCACTTTGCACAGAGTGGCACGAAACGCAACGCGCGTCTGCGGTAGGATGCCATCATGCCGATCGCCGGAGTGCTGCCGGTCCTGCACACCCCGTACGGGGGGGACGGGGGCATCGACCGGATCGCCCTGGCGCGCGAGCTCGACTGGGTGTACGCGGCGGGAGCGCACGGCTGCTGCCTCGCGCTGGTCTCCGATTTGATGCGCCTCACGCCCGCCGAGCGAGCGGCGTACCCGGCGCTGCTCGCGGAGCTGAACCGGGGCCGGGGGATGCTCGTCATCAGCGTGGGCGCCGAGACCGCGGCGGACGCGTGCCGCTTCGCCCAGGAAGCCGAGCGCGCCGGCGCCACGGCGGTCATGGCGATCCCCCCCGTGGCCGCTCCGCTCGACGAGGCCGGAGTGTCCGCCTACTTCCGGGCGATCGCCGACGTGGTGCACATACCGCTCATCGTCCAGGACGCCTCCGGCTACGTCGGCCGGCCGCTGACCACGGAGATGCAGGCCGCCCTGCTCACCGCCTACGGCCCGGACAAGGTGCTCTTCAAGCCCGAGGGCGCGCCCGTGGGTCCGAAGATCTCCGCGCTGCGGAATGCGTCCCGCGGCCGGGCGCGCATCCTCGACGGCTCCGGCGGAATCTTCCTGGTGGACGCGTGGCGCCGGGGCATCGTGGGCACGATCCCCGGCTGCGACCTCCTCGACGGCATCGTCGCGCTCTGGCGGGCGTTGCAGGCGGGGGATGAGGCGCGCACGTACCGGCTGCACCTGCCCATCGCCTCGCTCGTGGCCATCCAGATGCAGGCCGGGCTGGACGGCTTCCTGGCCCTCGAGCGCTATCTGATGATGAAGCGCGGCATCTTCACGTCCGACCGGCCCCGGCTTCCCGTCTCCTGGTCGCCCGATCCGGAGACCTTGCGCGAGGTGGACCGGCTCTTCGCGCTGCTCCAATCCGCGCTGCGGGAGGCATGACCGCCCCGCACCGCCTGCTGGCCGCCCTCCTCGCCGCGTCCGGCTTCTGCGCCCTCGGGTACGAGCTGCTCTGGACGCGCTGGGCGGGGCTCGCGCTCGGGACGTTCGGGCTGGCCACCGTGGTGGTCACGGCGACGTTCATGGCGGGGCTGGCGCTGGGCAACTGGGCGTTCGGCGCGGCCGCAGCCCGCCGCTCCCCGGCGGGCGCCGTCCGCCTGTACGGCCGGCTGGAAGCCGGGCTGGCACTGCTCGCGGCGGCGTCGCCGTTCGTGCTCCCCCGCGCGCAGTCGACCTGGCTGTGCGCGCTCGCCCTTCTGCCGCCCACGGTGCTGATGGGGGGAACGCTCCCCGCGGCGGTGCAGGCGCTTTCGATCTCCGGAACCGCCGGACTCGCGCGCGCATATGCGTTCAACACGCTGGGAGCCGCGGCGGGACCCGTCATAGCCGCATTCGCGCTGCTCCCGGTGCTCGGACTGACGGGAACATTGCGCGCCGTCCTCGTCTTGAACGTATCCGTCGCCGCAGCCGCCTTCCTCCTCGCCCGGCGGTTCTCCTCCACCGCCCCCGAGCCGCTTCCGGCCCGACCGGCGCACGGCGACCGCCTTCCCCTGTGGCTGGCCGCCGGCGCCGGCTTTCTCGCGCTGGCCTTCGAGATTGTGCTCACCCGCCTGCTCGTCCTCACCATCACACGTTCGTCGGTCTACGGATTCGCCATGACGCTCTCGGCCTTCCTTATTGGAATCGCCGCGGGCGCTTGGGCGCTTCGCCGCCGACCCCCGGCGACCCGGCAGCGGGCGCTCCTCGGCTTCGCGGGCGCGCTGACGCTCGTCTGGGTGTGCGGAGCAGCCACCTCGGGCTGGGCGCTCCTCCTGCCTCTCGTCTTCAACGTCTGGGTGTACCTCCCGCCCTTCGCCTGGCGCGCAGCGTTCGACGGCCTGGTGACCGTCGCGTTGCTCCTACCGCTCACCGCGTCCTTCGGGTATGCGCTGCCCGCCTTGCTCGACGCGTGCGCGGATCGGGGGACAGCGACGGCGGGGCGGCTCGTCGCGGCGAACACCCTCGGGGCCGTCGCGGGGACGATCATCGCCGGGCTCGTGCTCATCCCCCTCTTGGGACTGGAGCGCTCGCTCACCTTGCTCGGCGCGCTCGCGCTCGCGCTGGCCGCTCTTGCCGCCGTCTCAGCCGCGCCTCCCCTCCGGCGCTGGGTGCCGGCCGGGGCGGTCGGATTGATCGCCTTGACCTTGATCCTCCCGCAGCCCGATCCGGTCATGCTGAACGCCGGGCTGAACAATCGGGCGCTCGCGTCGGTGCTCGCGGACGTGAGACTCCACCGCACCACGGTGCGCTTCCAGCGTGACAGCCTCGCGGGCCGCATCGCGCTGTGGTGGCGGCCGCCCGGACAGCTCACCTTCCGCATCGACGGCATGCCCAACGCGTCGCTCGCGGCCGAGGATATGCTCACGCAGGTCGCGCTCGCGCACCTCCCCGCGCTCCTGCACCCCCGGCCGCGCCGCGCGCTCGTCATCGGGCTGGGGATGGGCGTCACCGCGGGTAGCCTCGCGCTGCACCGCGACCTCGAGGAGCTGCACGTGGCCGAGATCAATCCCGCGCAGCCCGAATTAGCCCGGTCGCTCTGGCAGTTCAACGGCGACGTCCTGCGCGATCCCCGGATGCGGCTCCATCTCGACGACGCCCGCCACTGGCTCCGAGCATCGCCCCTGACGTACGATCTCATCAGCTCCGACCCCGCGAACCTCTACGTCGCCGGGATGGTCAACCTCTACACGCGGGAGTACTACGAGCTGATCCGGTCGCGCCTCACGCCCGGCGGCGTCTTCCTCCAATGGATGCACTACTACCAGATCGGCTCCGGGGACCTCCGAGGCGTGATCCGCACGTTTCAGGACGTCTTCCCCCACGCCTCGGTCTGGATGCACATGGGCGGCGAGGCCTTCCTGCTCGCCACGCCGGAGCCGGTGCGGCTGGATCTCGCGGACTGGGAGCGCCGGCTCGCCGCTTCCGGCTTCGCCGCGGACCTGGCGCGGGGACGAATCGAGCCTCCCGTGGATCTGGCCGGGCTTTACCTCTGGGGCGAGGAGGAGGCGCGCCGGTTCGCCGGGGACGCGCGCGTCTGCACCGACGACCGGCCGTATCTCGAGTTCACCACCCCGCGCGTCGAGCACTCGGGCGATCGCACGATGGCGCTGGCGACCGGCATGGGGCTCTTCGGCCCCGTGGCGCCCGCGCCCCTGATCAAGGAAGATGTCCGTCGGCGGATTCGCCTGGGCGAGCTGGCGCTGGGCTGGGGGCACCTGGCCCGCGCCCGCGCGGAGTTCACCCGCGCGCTCGCGCTCGCGCCTTCCCGCGCGCTCCGAGCCCGCTTGGCCGACGTGGACGCCGCCGAGGCCCGCCTCCGCGTCTGGCTGGAGAGCCCGCAACCTTAGTCTAGAATTCGACGGTCAGGCCGAGGGTCTGGGGCAGGACGTCGAAGCCCTTCGCGGAGGCGAGCGCGTAGTCCACGCGCAGCGCGCCGACGCGGACGCCCAGCCCACCGGACACCCGCAGGGGCTGCCCGCCGGAGCCGGAGCGCACGCCGGTCCGGAGCGCGAGCTTCCCCTGCCACTGGTACTCGAGACCGCCCTTCCAGAGCAGGAGTTTCTCGGCGGCCAGGTATTCCCACTCCCCCGCGCCGATGAGCGCGCCCGCGAGCAGCCCCTCGCCGAACGACCCGCCCGCGGCTGCGCCCCCGCGCAGCGCCATGGGCAGGGGCGTCGCGCCTCCCGCGTACCCGAGCGTGCCCGCGACGTTCGCGACGGCGAGCCCGAGCTTAACGCCGCGCGCCACGCGCACCTGCGCGCCCACGTCCGCGGTCCACGCGGCGGCCGAGAACTTCTCGAACAGCTCGCTGTGCAGGTACTTGAGGGACACGCCGGCCGCGGCCGCGCCTCCGAACAACCCGGTGGCGACGCCCGCCTGGCCGAGCCAGTCCTGTTGCGCGCGCACCGTGGCGGAGGTTCCGTCGAGCCGATTGAGCGTCAGCTCCCCGGCGTCGTAGTAGGCGGCGCCGGCTGCGACGGTCCAGCCCGCGAGGGGCCACGAGACCAGGGCCTGCCCCAAGGCATCGTCCACGATCCCCTGCGCGCCGCTCATGGCGGCCGCGGGCCGCGGGGTCCCCGCCAGCGCGCACGGCGTCTGCCAGGCGAGCGAGACGTCGGCGCCGAGCGGCGACGCGACCCCACCCATGCCCAGCGCCCGCGCCGACTCCACCCGGTTCGCCACGTTCACGCTTCCCGTGACCGCCTCCGCCGTCGTCGCGACCATCAGCAGGGCGAGGGCGCCGGACACCGCCGCCGCGCGCATCCTCACCGGGCGACGGCGATCTTGTCGCGGACCTTGAGGCCCGGGCCGGTGATCGCGACCGGATAGACGCCGGGCGGCACGCGGTCGCCCTTCGCGTCCCGGCCGTCCCATTCAATCGTCGCCTCCTCGTCGCCGACGGACGCCGTCTCCCACGCGATCAACAACCGGCCCTTCAGGTCGTACACGCGGGTGACGATCGTTCCCGCCCCCGTGGGATGCACGATGAGCCGGGCGGGCTCGCCGGACGAGGGCTCGAGGAAGCCACGCGTTCCGCCGATGATCTTGAGGTGGCCCGGCGGCACGGTGGTCACGATCAGGACGATCTCGACGGGACCCACGGCGTCGGGGCCGCACGAGGCCTCGCCGCCCGTGATCGCGCCGGTCCCCTTGGCCGAGAGGGAGATCGCGACCTTGCCCTTCCCCGTCGCGCTGAGCGTCCAGACGAACGTCGTGACGCCTTTCCCCGCGATCGTGACTGGCGGCACGGGCGCCGGCCCCGCCGCGACGACCAGGGTGCCGGAGCCCGCCATGATCAGAAGCGGCACGACGCCGTCGGCCTGGATGCCGCCCGTGTCGCTCACCGTGTAGCGGAGGGTGACCGTCTGGCCGACGGCGAGCCGGGTGGACGACACGGACGCGGCGCACGCGAGGCTCGCCGCCGTGGCGGCGGTGAGCGCGCGCGTGGCGCCGCCGGTCACCGCCTTCGCGCTCGCGGCATCCGTGCCGCGCACGGTCACGGTCAGGTCCAATGATCCGGGAACGTCCACCGCGAGGGTCCAGGTGAAGACCTGCGTCCCCCCCGGCGCGAGCAGCACGGTGGACGACGGCACCGGTCCCGTCAGGAGGCGCAGCGCCCCCGTGCCCGCCGAGGAGAGGAAGGGCGTCACGCAGGCGGCCCCGGCCTGCCCCGTGTTGGTGACCTGCAAGGTCGCCGTGACGGTGCTCCCGACGACGGCCGTGGACGGCGCGACCGAGAGCGTCGTGGCGAGGGTGGACGGGACGACCGCGGCCGTGGACCGTGAGGCCGCGGCCAGCAGCGGCCCCAAGGTCATCGCGTCGGTCCCCGCCGCGGTGGCGGTGAAGGCGAGAATACCCGCGCCCGTGATACTGAAGCTCCAGACGTACGTCGCGGACCCGCCCGCCGTCAGCGTCGTCGGCGCGGCGGACGGCAGGGTCACGGCCGTGAGGCGCGCCGCTCCCGCGTCGATCGACAGCGTCGCGGTCACGCCCGTCGCGTCCACGCCGCCCGGGTTGGTGACGCGCAGGCGGACGTCGAACCACTGCCCGATCTGCGGCGCGGCGGGCAGCGGATCCAGCGCCGCGGTGAGCTTCGCGCTCCCGCTCATGAACTGGCCCGCGAGCGCCGCGAACGCGGAGATGTAGTAGATGCCGGTCTCGTTCACCTGCCACGGGCACGCCACGGCGCCCGTGGCATCCGGCCCCTGGCAGCAAAATGCCCAGTCGCGGTAGAACCGGTGCCGGGCGGAGACGCCGTCCAGCCCGCCCACGGGCGGCGTGACGCCTCCCGCGGCGCAGCCCGCTTCGGGATAGAACTCGTCGGGCCCGTCCGCCACGATGCCCGGGAACGGCCCGTACGTGCTCGTCTGATTGTCCGAGATCCCGATCGAGTCGGTGCCCGCGTAGTACGGATAGTCCGGCTCCCACGTGGCGGGCGGCTTGCCGTAGTAGTTCGCGTTCCCGTACGGATACCACGTGTGATAGATCCGCCAGACGCTGTGCTCGCCGCCGATCCCGGCCATGTTCGTGGCGTAGAGCATGTTCAGCGCGTTCACCCCGCACAGGTAGTGCAGGTACCAGAGCGCTTGCTGCTCGGTTTGGGCTGGGGTCTTGGTCCCCGTGGCGCCGAGCCGCGCCGCAATCACCAGAAGGAGGCCGCGCATGGCCTTGATCCGGTTCGAGGACCACTGATACTCCGCGGCGCGCAGGCCGGAGCCGTACGGCCCCGCGACCGCGAAGGAGCCGAGCGCCCCGTCCACCAGCTTGGCGAACTGCCCGCGCATCCCGGCCGTCACCGCGGGCGTCGCCCCGGCCGCGAACGTGTACGCGATCATCGCGCGCCACGCGTGGCTCTGGAGCGTCACGCCGGGAGCGAAGGTGCTCCATTCCGAGGTGCAGTCCCACGCCACGCTCCACGGCGCGTAACCGTCCACGTAGGCCTGCGCCACGGTGGCGCTCGGTCCCGCGGGGTTCAACCGGTAGAGCTCGGCGGCGAACCAGAGCTTGCTCTCGAGCAGCACCGTCCCCGACACGTTGGCCGCCAGCCAGCCCCACGCGGCCACGGCCGCGGCCTGGTACGTGCCGGCCTTGCCGGGATCCCACGGCGCCAGGACGCGCGCCCCGAGCGCGAGGCAGGCCCCCGCGAGCGCGGTGGAGTCGGGGGTCTCCGAGCTGTAGTAGCGCGACCCGGTGTCGGCGCTGGGCGGCGTCGAGAGCGGCACCGGTGGGTTCCCGCTCGTGGGCGTGTGGACGATGGAGAGGACGCCGCCGCCGGGCCGCTGCATCTTGAGGTACCAGTCCAGGCCCACTTCGACCTCGTCCAGGATGTCGGGGATGCCGTTGCCCGACTCCGGAATGTTGGTCTGGCCGTCGGTCCACACCGTGGCGTTCAGGTCGAACGCGGTCGAGAGGAAGAACACGGCGTCGCCCGAGTCGCCGTTGAACGGAGCGTTGCCCCCGATGTACTTGTTGTAGTCCCCCGCGTCGTGCCAGCCGCCGGAGAGGTCCAGGGGACCCCAGTTCGTGCCGGAGGGATTGTCCACCGCGTTGTGAAGACAGGCCTGGTCGTCCTGGTGGCACACGACCGGATCCGCCCAGGGCGTCCCCGTGTACGCGGCGAGGTGCAGCACGCCGCAACGCTGGATGTACATCGCCTTGAGCACGGTCGCGCCCAGCTTGTTGTAGACGTCGGGGGCGATGTCGAAGACGTAGGAGTCGCCGCCCAGGGCGGTCGAATGGAGGTAGTACGTTCCGGGCGTCGTGAACGGCGTGAAATCGGCGAGGTACACGGGGTTGTCCCCCGAATCGCCGGCGGAATCGTCGAAGGGCCCCGTGATCCCAGCACCGATTGTGTATACGACCGCGCCGTCGCTCGTGCGCGTGACGTCGATCGTCGCCCCGGGATTCGCCGTGATGACCGCGATCTTCTGGTCGGCCGGCCGGTAGCCGAAATGGTCGATCTTGATGGCGGGCAGGACGGTGAGCGCCGAGGCGGCCGCGGGCAGCAGCCACGCCAGCCCCATGGCCGGCCACGCGCGCGAGCACCGAGGACCCATCGTGATTGATTGTACAAGGCTCCTTCCGATATCGTGGAGCGGTATGGCCTGGCTGGATCTCGCCGTGATCGCGGCGTATCTCTCGCTCGTCTTCGCGGTGAACCGCTACTGGGCGTCCCGGGTGGATTTCGACGGCTGGCTCACCTCCAAGGGCACCATCGGCTGGCGCTTCCTCATGTTCACGGTGGTCTCGACGAACGTCGGGGCGGGGACGATTCTCGGCACCGCGGGCTCCACGTACCGCGCCGGCATCGGCTGGGGGCTGACGAGCGGCGTCGGCGCGCTGCTCGGGTACTGGCTCATGGCGGCGTTTGCGGGCCGGATCCGCCGGTACACGAACGCCGGTGAGCGCTCCAGCTTTCAGGAGTTCTTTCGGCGCCGCTACTCCCGCAGCGTCCAGGCCGCGGTCGGCGTCGTCATCGCCTTCCTCTACTTCTTCTACCTGGCGGCCCAGTTCAAGGGGCTCGGGGCGATCTTCGAGGTGTGGGCGGGCATGGAGACCCGGGTCGCGGGGCTCGTCGCCGCCCTCCTGGTGATCTGGCTGACCGCGGGCGCGGGCATCCGCAGCGACATGTACACCGACGTGCTGCACTTCTGGGCCATGGTGGTGACGATCGCCGCCGCGTGCGTGATCGAAATCGCCCGGCTCGGCGGTCTCGGCGGCCTCGCGACGGCGCTCGCCGCGCAGCCCGGCGGAACCGCGGCGGCGCTGGACCCTTACGCCTTCGGCGGCGCGTCGTACGTCTGGATGGGCATCCTGGTGGGCTCCTTCCTGGGACTGCCGAGCATGGAGGTGTGGCAGCGCGTGGACGCGGCGAAGGGCGAGCGCGACGCCCGCCGCGCCTTCTTCTGGGCGGGCGTGCTGAACGCCGCGTTCTTCACCGCCGCGGTGCTGCTCGGGCTCGTCGCGCGCGCGGCCCTGACCGGGGACATTCCGAAGAATCAGGTCCTCTTCCGCCTCCTGGAGCACACGCTGCCGCCGGGGCTCCTGGGCCTCGCGGTCGTCGGCGCCTACGCGGCGTTCATGTCCACGGCCAACTCGATGCTGATGGTCGCCGTGGCGGCGATCCTGGCCGATCTCATCTACCTGAAGCCCGACCGGCTCGGGCGGCAGCGCGCGATTCTCGGCGTCACCCGCCGGCTGACCTGGGGCGTGGGCGTCGCGGGTCTGCTCATCGCGTGGGCCCGGCCGGACATCGTGAAGTTGATCATGACCGCGCTCTGGGGCTCCGGGGTACTGCTGCCGGCGATCCTGGGAGGGTTCTTCTGGCGGCGCGCCACGAGCGCGGGTGCTCTCTGGAGCGTCGTCGTCGGCTTCCTGCTCACGACCGGTCTGGGCTTCTGGTGG
>CAYHEI010000003.1:0-18014 GCA_964355385.1 uncultured bacterium
CAGCACCTAGACGAACGCGAGCGCACTCTCAACAGATTCCGGCGGGTGAAAGACGCGCGGATGCGTCATCACGCGCACGAATCCCGCGAGGACTTCGTCCGTGGCCCCGAAGGGCTCGGCGCCATCCACCAGCCGCTGGAGCCAAGGCCGGAAGAAGTCATGGTGCGCACTCCCCGTCCGAAAGGCGTAGACGAGGATGTTAACGTCGAGAAGTTGCAGGCCGGCCGCCCTCCATGCGTTCGAGCAGATCGGACATGTCGTCCAGGTTCACCCCGGCCCGCGGCGGGCCTGCGTGACGGGAGACGGGAAGGCGGGAGGGCCGGCCGGGCCGCGCCGGGCCACGCGCCATCGCCAGGCGGAGGGCATCCTCCACCATGCGGCTCAGGGTGCGGCCGGTCCGCAACGCCGTCTGCTTGGCCTGCCGGAACACCTCGTCGCTCAGGACCAGCGTCGTTCTCATGTGCGATAGCATACCATAGACGCATAAGTATGTCAGCACGAGCGAACTCATCGCCTGCTCAGGGCCTTGCAGATTGCACGTCAAGCTTTCCGTTCTACAACCCTCACAGTGGCGGGCTCTTGCCCCCTCGGTCGCCGGCTCGGGCACGGAACGTTTCCGGCTGCGATTCCGAGTGGGTAGATTCTGACCACTGACCCGGTCATATTTCAACCACCCGAGTTATGGCCCCTTCTCGCCTCGCTCGGTCGCTGGCGACACCGGGTCGGCAGCCCCCTCCCGACCTTCGTACCCGGGACGTCGCCACACCAGAGCGGGAGCGGTCACGATGACGGTCGTGCGGGCCTCGGTGGTGCTGCCACTGCGATCGGACACGGTGAGGCGCAGGGCGTAGACGCCCGGCGGAAGTGAAGAGGTGTTCCACGCCGCCAGCGTGCCGTCCCACACGGGCGTCGCCGAGACGGCCACGGTTGTGAACAGGGCCGGCGACTCCCCCGCTCCGACCTCGAGCCGGTATTCGCCGAAGTAGGCATCCGCGGCGACGCCGGCCACGCTGACGGTGCCGAAGACCGTCGACCCGGACGGCGGCGCCGCGATCAGCGCCCGCGGCGCGATGGTATCGACGTGACCGCGCTTGATCGGTATGGCCACAATGCGGTTGTTCCCGGTGTCCGCCACGTACAGGCGGGTTTCCTGGCCGTCGAGTGCCAGCCCGTTCGGCTGCTTGAACAGCGTCCCGGAAAGCGGGGGCGGCAGCAGCGCGACGACATCCGGCGCCGGACTGATCGGGGCCGCCGTACCTGCGCTTTTCATCTCCAGCTAGCTCGTCTCAGGAACGAATGGAGCTTCCTCGTGACCACGCCAGTCACGACTCCCAACCATGCAAACCCGATGAACACTGCGCCGAAGATTACAATTACCACAGGGGCGGGGCCCTCCCGGCTGTATATGGGAGGGACCTGGGATGCCTCAAGAATGCCAACATTGATGAGTATTGGCCACGCCACGTGGAACCCGCGCGCACCAAACGCGAGTCCGAGAGCCAGCCCCACGACGGGCGCAACTCCCCATAGGACGTAGCCACACATTGACCAGAGCTCATGGCAGTACGTTCCTGGCTCCACCGACGCGACATACCCCACGACGATCACCAATGCCGACCCCACAAGCGCGCCCCACCTCACGACGCGCGGGGTCAACCATGGCATCTGAATGGGTTGGTTCCACTTCATTGCCCCACCTCCAACGAAGTTTCTCCTACACTATGACCACGATCGGCACTCTCGGATCGCGCCCGGTGGACTGCGGGTCTACTTGCCGCTCACCCCTTGACGAGCCAGTCGGCGCGGGGGAGCAGACGGCCTCCAGGTCGGATGCTCATGAGCCCGGTCCCAATTCATCGAGGATGGCCTTGACCTGAATTCGCAGCGCCGGGAGGTTCCGTTCGATGATTTCCCAGACGCGCTCCACGCTGACTCCCAGGTACTGGTGAACCAGCACGTTCCGTAGACCGGCGAGCCGAGTCCAGTCCACTTCCGGATGTCGCATCTTCACCCCCGCGGAGATCTGCTGTGTGGACTCGGCGAGGGTCTGGAGATTCCTGATGACCGCATCTTGGGTCTTTCGTTCCGAAAGGAAGTCCGCCTTCCCGGCAGTCGTGTATTCAAGGATATGATCGATCGATTCCGTGATGTGCACCAGATACAACCGGTCATCCTTCAAAGAGGTCTCGCCTCCCGCAAGACCCGCTCCTTGATCGTCCAATGCAGGGCTTCGGGCTCGACCAGGTCCACCTTCCGCCCCAGCGCCGTTTCCAGGTCTTGCCACAACCCCACGAAATCGAGGAGGCTTCTCCCGCGTTCCATCTCGACCAGCAGGTCGACATCGCTGGTGGCGTTCGCATCGCCGCGGGCGACCGAGCCGAACACCCGAACGCTCCGCACACCATGAATTGCGGCGATCCGCAGTACCTCCGGCCGATTCGCCATCAGAATCTCGTTAATGCCCATGTGCGCCCCTCAACCTGTTGCTAGCCCTTCCCGAGCCAGTCGGCGCGGGGGAGGAGGCGGCCACCGGTGGCGACCTTGATGACGGGCCAGCCGGGCGTCGTGGTGACAACCTCGGCGCCCTTGATCGTCACCAAGATCGTGTCCTCGGACTTGGTGCCGGAGATGGAGGGGTTCCAGGCGATGGCGTGGCCGTTGGCGATCTTCCAGCCGCGCGGCGTGTCCGGGTTCACGGTGAACTCGCGCTCGATGTAGCCGGTGGGACCGCCTTGATGATGCTTCTGCCATTCCAGCGTGTACCCCTGCTCGCCGTACGCCTGCTTGCCGCGCTCGAACGCGTCCACGTAGGGGGCGTTGACGCGGCTCGCGGTGATCATCGCGGCGTCCACCCGGCAGACCGCCTCGTGCTTGCCCTTCAGCTCCGGCGGCATCTTGCCGAAGTGCACGAGCCGGGTCACGGAGCAGACGAGCCCCCAGGCGCGGGCGCACAGGACGATCATGAGGGACGCCTTCACCTTGTTGGCGGTGGGGATGGGATGGCGGTACTTGGAGATTCGTTCGTCCGCGGCCACGAGCAGGACCGTGGGCTTCACGCTGCGCCTTTGCATGGCGGCGAACAGCATCCCGGCCACTTCCTCCTCGGTCATGGCCCGCGTGGCCTTGCGGCAGACCTCGCCGATCGCGGTTCCCGCTTGCCGGCCAAGCCAACGGTACTTTTCCATTTCATGCTTGGTCAGCTGCATCCGCAACGGCGGCAGGTGCGGCTCGATGTCCTCCGTTCCCGGGGTGCCGTCGTCGGACGCGGTCCGCATGTTACGCAGCATGTCGCGGAGCAGCTCGGGCCGTTCGGCGGGGACGTACCAGCGGGTTTCCTTGAGCTCGAAGCCGAGCCCCGCCAGCTCCTCGTCCATGATCCGCGGCGCCTCGATGTTCGAGGTGAGCACCCAGCGCGAGCCGCCGCGCAGGAAGACGAGGCTCGCCACACCCAAGTCCGACGCGTGCCGGACGTGGTTGTCGGCGCCGCCGGTCGCCCAGGAGAAGTTGTGGCGGCGGGACAGGACGACGGCGTCCAGACCCCGCTCCTTCATGAGCTTGAGCAGCCGGGCGCGCTTCTCCCCCGTTTCGTCGAGCTGGGCAACGCGGTCAAACCTCATGTCGAACTGTCCACCTTCGAGAGCTTACCCCCCTGCTGACCGTACTTGCCCTGGTAGCGCCGGTAGGCGCGCTGGACCTCCGCGGGAGACAGTTCCGGCGGATTCCCGAGCTGCAGCGCGTGGTGCACGGTGCGCGCGATGTCCTCCACCATCACCGCCGCCTTGAGCGCCTTCTCCCCGGTGGAACCGATGGCGAAGACGCCGTGGCTCTTGAGCAGGACCGCCACCGAGGAGCCGATCGAGTCCACGACCTGCCGGCCGACTTCCTCGCCGCCCACTTTGCCGTAGGGAGCGCAAGGAATCGGCCCGCCGAACTCGTCGGCCATCGCCGTCAGGATGATGGGAATCGGCCGCCCCAGCGCCGCGAATGCCGTGGCGTACTGGGAGTGCGTGTGGACGATCCCGTTGACGTCCGGCCGGTGCCGGTAGACGTAGAGGTGCGTCGCCGCGTCCACCGAGGGCCGGTGCTTCCCGGCGAGGATGTTGCCGTCGAGGTCCAGGACGACTTGCTGCTCCGGCTTCAGGTCCTCGAACTTCACCCCCGACGGCTTGATGACCACGAGCCCCGACTTCGAGTCGCGGACGCTCACGTTGCCGGAGGTCCAGGTGACCAGGCCCTGCCGTGGCAGCTCGCAATTCAGCTCGCAGACGAGCCTCTTGAGGGCGCCAAGGGAGGCGGGGATCTTCGGACGACGCGACTCAGCCATGTGCTCTATCCTTTGATGGTTCCATTGGGAGAACCGAAACGACTGCCCTAGACATGAGAGGCCTTCGACACTTCGGACCTGAATTTCTTCAGCCGCTTCATGACGTCGTTGGCGCCGCGGCCGAAGTGGTCGTGCAGCAGGACGTACTCCGCGAAGAGCCGCTTGTAGAGGCCGTGCTCGCGCGCGCGGGGTTTGAACACCTTGTCCTTCACCCCGCCCATCTTCCGCGCGGCGTCGAAGATCGAGGCGTGCCCGCCCCGCTTGGCCCCGGCCGCCACCGAGCCGAACATGGCCGACCCCAGCGCGGGCGTCTGCCCGCTGCGCGCCACCTTGATGGTCCGGCCGGTCACGTCCGCGTAGACCTGCGTCAGGAAGGGATGGCGCTCGGGCAGTCCCCCGCAGGCGTAGAGTTCCTTCACCGGAACGCCGTACTTCTCGAAGTTCTCGACGATGATGTTCGTGCCGTAGGCCGTCGCCTCGACCAGCGCCCGGTAGATCTCCGCGGGCGTCGTCGCCAGCGTGGCGCCCACCAGTACGCCCGTGAGGTTCGCATCCACGAGGATCGACCGATTGCCGTTCCACCAGTCGAGCGCCACCAGGCCGCTCTCGCCCACGTCCAGGCGGGACGCCTTCTCGACGAGGAGCTGGTGGATGTTGAGTCCGCGCTTCTTCGCCTCGGCCTCGTAGGAGGCGGGGACGCACGTGCGCGTGAACCACGCGAAGTGGTCGCCGACGCAGGACTGTCCGGCCTCGTACCCCTGGAACCCCGGAAGAATCCCGTCCTCGACCACGCCGCACATCCCCGGCACGACCTTCTCTTCCTCGCCCATGAGCATGTGGCAGGTCGAGGTCCCCATGATCATGAGCATCTTGCCGGTCTCCGCGATCCCCGCCGCCGGGACGGAGACGTGCGCGTCCACGTTCCCGATGGAGACCGCCGTGCCCGGCAGGAGGCCGGTCAGCTTGGCCGCAACCGGCGTGATCTCCCCCGCCTTCCCGCCGAGGGGATGAATCTCCGTGGAGAGCTTCTCCTCGACGAGGTTCTCCAGCCGCGGGTCGAGGGCGCGGAAGAACTCCTTGTTGGGGTAGCCGTTGCGCTTGTGCCAGATCGCCTTGTACCCCGCGGTGCACGAGTTGCGGCGCTCCAGCCCGGTGAGCTGCAGGACGATCCAGTCGGCCGCCTCCATGAAGCGCGCCGCGGCGGCGTAGACCGCGGGGTCCTCGTCCAGGATCTGCATGATCTTCGGGATCATCCACTCGGACGAGATCTTCCCGCCGTAGAGCTTGAGCCACGGCTCGCCGCGCTCCGCCGCGATCCGGTTGAGCTTGTCCGCCTCCGGCTGCGCGGCGTGGTGCTTCCACAGCTTCACCCAGGCGTGCGGGTGGTTCCGCCACTTCGGCAGCGTGCACAGCGGCTCGCCGCGGGCGTCCACCGGCAGCATCGTGCAGGCGGTGAAGTCCGTTCCCACGCCGATGACGTCCGCGGGCTTGACCTTCCCCTGCTTGAGGACCGCGGGGATCGCGTGCTTGAGCACCGCGAGGTAGTCGGCGGGATCCTGGAGCGCGAAGTCGGGGTCGAGCCGCGCCTTCGAGCCCGGGAGGGAACGGTCGATGACGCCGTTCGCGTACTTGTGAACCGCGGTCGCGAGCTCGCGCCCGTCCCGGACGTCCACCAGCAGGGCCCGCCCCGACTCCGTTCCGTAGTCCACGCCGATCGCATATTTCGCCATGATGCCCTCCCCGGTTGGCTTCCTGACCGAAAGCGTGATTATCCTAGGCAGGGCGGGGCGGGCTTGTCAATGAAGCGGCAGGGAGCCTACCGGGGGAGGGAGTTGAACCCTCACGGGGTTGCCCCCGGGGGATTTTGAGTCCCCTGCGTCTGCCATTCCGCCACCCCGGTGCAGATGCTTTATAGTACCGCGCAGGCGCGCGCTGTCTACCGCCCCGCGGCGCGGTTGGCGGCGGCTTCGGCGGCGCGGCGCCGGCGCCAGGCGTCCCATTCCACGAGGATCGGGGACGCCACGAACCAGGAGGAGTAGGTGCCGACGATGACCCCCAGCAGAAGCGCGAGCGCGAAGTCGTGCGTCACCGAGCTGCCGTAGGCCAGCAACGCGACCAGCGGCAGCATGGTGGTCAGGGACGTCAGCGCGGTGCGGCTCAGGATCTCGTTGATGCTCTTGTTGATGACCAGGGGCAGCGGGTCCCGGCTCATGAACCGCATGTTCTCGCGGATGCGGTCGAACACCACCACGGTGTCCGTGAGCGAGTAGCCCGCCAGGGTCAGCAGCGCGGTGACGGTCAGCAAGGTGAAGTCCCGCTGCAGCAACCACATGACGCCGAGCACCGCCAGGACGTCGTGGAAGGTGGCGAGGGCCGCGGCGACGCCGAAGCGGTACTGGAAGCGCACCCAGATGTACAGCATGATGAGGATGATCGCCCAGAAGACCGCGTACGTCGCCTCGACCCGCAGGCGCGAGCCCACCGCCGGGCCGACGGACGAGACGCCCTCGACGGTCAGGGTAGCCCCCGCCGCCAGCCCGGTGAGGATCGCCTTGACGTCCTCCTCGGCTCCCATCTCGCGCACGCGTACCAGCAAGTGCTGACCCGCGAGCGCATCGAGCTGCTGGATCTGGGCGTCCTTAATCCCCTTCGCCGCGAAACTGCTCCGGATGGCATCCAGGCTGACCGGCTGCGTGATGGTCACGTTCATCGAGAGGCCGCCGGCGAAGTCGATTCCCAGCGGCGCCTTGCCGATCCAGATGGCCGCAGCCGCCGCGAGCCCCAGCGCGCACAGCAATCCCGACACGGTGAAGGCGATGTAGCGCTTCCCGACGAAGTCCCAGTCGGATTTCTTCCAGCCCATGAGTTCCATCATGATTGCGTCGCTCCGCAACGACGGCAAGACCGGACGCCATGGCCTAGCCATGTCGTCCGCCTCGTTCGCTTCCGCTCACTCGGGCCGGTTGCGGATCGTGCGGCGGTCATATGCTCAGCGTCACGCGCGTCTTGCGGATCTCGAAGATCGCGCGCGTGATCACCACCGCGGTGAAGAGCGAGATCGCGATACCCCAGAAGAGCGTCACCGCGAAGCCGCGGATCGGGCCGCTGCCGAAGTAGAAGAGGACGACCGCGGTGATGATGGTCGTGACGTGCGAGTCCACGATCGTGAGCAGCGCGCGCGCGTAGCCGTTGTCCACCGCGGCGCGGATGGTCTTCCCGGCGCGGAGCTCCTCCCGGATGCGCTCGAAGATCAGGACGTTCCCGTCCACGGACATGCCCATCGTGAGCGCCATCCCCGCGATGCCCGGCAGCGTGATCGTCGCCTTGATCCAGACCAGCACCGCCAGTAGGTACAGGAAGTTCAGGCACAAGGCCACGTCGGCGATCATCCCGGAGCCCTTGTAGTACACGGCCATGAAGAGCAGTACGAGCGCCGTGGCCACGAGCGCGGACAGCTTGCCGCGCTCGATCGAATCGCGGCCGAGCGTGGGCCCGACGATTTCCTTGTTCACGATCTTCACCGGGGCGGGCAGCGCACCGGCGCGCAGGATCAGGGCCAGGTTGTGCGCCTCGTCGCTCGTGAACCGCCCCTCGATCACCCCGCTCCCCCCACCGATCCGGGAGCGGATCACGGGGGCGGAGTACACCTTGCCGTCCAGGACGATCGCGAGCCTCCGTCCCACATGGCGTCCGGTCAGCTCCGCGAAGTCGCGGCCTCCCTTGGGCGTCATCTCGAACGAGACAACCGGGGTGCCCAGCTCCCCGGGGCGCATCCACGCCGAGGCCAGCGACGCGCCCGTCATCAGTTGCGCCTTCTCGATCAGAAGCTGCGCCGACGGCCCTTCCTTCCCGGGCAGGACCTGTAAATCAACCGGCAGCTTCTTCTCCACCACCTTGCCGTCCTTGTCGAGGAAATCGTCCAGGTTCTTCTCGCTCACCAGCTTGAACTCGAGCAGCGCGGTCTGCCCGATGAGGTCGATGGCCTTCTGGGGGTCCTTGATCCCGGGGAGCTGGACCAGGATCCACTTGTCGCCCTGCTTCTGGATGACGGGCTCGGCCACGCCCAGCGCGTCCACCCGGTTCCGGATGATCTCCTTGGCGCGCTCGACCGCGTCCAGGACCGTGGTCCCCGCGGGAATCTGCTCCGTGTCCACCTCCATAACGAGGTGCATGCCGCCCTGCAGGTCCAACCCCAAGTTGAGCTTCTTCTCGAGCGGGACGATGCTCCAGGCCGCCGCAAGCGCGACCGCCGCGACCGCCGCGAGGATCACATCGCGATACCGCGCGATCATCCCTTCCTACTTCCCCGCGTGGGCGGGCGGCAAGGCCTCGCGCCGGACCGTGGTGACCGAGGCGCGGGTCACGGTCAGTTTCACCCCCGGCGCGACCTCGAGCACGACCGCCTTCTCGGCCTCCTTGAAGTCGGCGATCGTGCCGTGGAGGCCGCCCGAGGTGATCACCCGGTCGCCCCGCTTGAGGCCCGCGTGCAGCTTCTCGGTGTCCTTCTGCTGCTTCTGCTGCGGCCGGATCACGAGGAAATAGAAGATGCCGATGACGACGAGAAAGGGGGCGAGCGAAACGATCATGGAGGGCCCAGCGGGGTGCTCCAGCATCGCGGGCGGCACGAGCGTGCCGCCGGGCGGGGCGGCGGGGACCGGAGCCGTCTGGTTCGCCATAAGCCGGACTACTCTACCCCAAACTGGTCCTTGCGCTCAAGCGCCCTGCGACAAGCTCAGGGCGTCGCCCTGCGACAAGCTCAGGGTCCCCCGGCGAGCGCGAAGAGGCGGACCTGGTACGGCGCGAGCGGGGCGGCGAGGCGGCCGTCCCGCACTGGGAACTCCTCCCCCGTCGCCACGTCGAGCGCCCGCGTCCCCGGCACGCCCGCCAGTTCCGCGTCGCGGCCGAGGCTGCCTTCGTGCGCGACGACGAGCAGCCGGCCCGCCGGCCCCTTGAGCAGCCCCACGCGGACCGGCGCGAAGGCGTCCGGATCCACGCGATAGGCGCCGCGCAGCGCCGCCAGATCCGCCGTGCTCAGCCCCGGCAGGGCGGTCTGCGTCTCCGCCAGGAGCCGATGCCCGTGCCCGATTTCCTCCGCCGTGAGGCCCGCCTTCCGGCACCACTCCGCTTGCTCCGCAAGGAAGGCCGGGGATACCGGCGCCCGGACCAGGCGTGCCGCCGGCAGCGCGCCCAGCCGCTCCAGCAGCGCGCGCAACGCGAGCGAGAGGAAGACGGCGTTGAGCCGCGTCGCCCCGCGTCCGGCCTCGAACGTCCGCCGCTCCGGGCGCGGCATCCCGGTGGCGCGCAGCGGGGCGAGATGGGCCTCGACGAGGAGCAGCCGCGGGAAGAGCGCCGCGGCGCCCTTCCCCCTCCGGCGCACCGTGATCGCCGGCATCCGGCGCGCGGGATCGCCGCCGTTGTACGAGGCGAGGACCTCGGTGCCGGCCTCCGCTTCCACGGGCAGGCTCCCGGCGAACCAGCTCAGGTTCAGGGGGACCGGAGGCTGCCGCTCCGCGAAGACGGGTTCCGTCAGCGCACCGATGGCCTCGGCGGACCCCTGGCGCGGCCGGACGCCGAAGAGCTCCCGCAGCGGGCTCGGCAGGGCGGCAGCGGGGTCGTCGTCCCCCCCGCCGTGCCCGAGGTACGAGTCCGCGATCAGGACCCCCCCCGCGCGCACGAACGCGTCGAGGGCCCCGGCCCCGCCCGGCGGGAGCCGGGTCACGTGCGGGGCGAACAGCACCGAATAGCGCGCGGCGGCGCCCGACGCGAGGTCGTCCGCGGACACGACATCGGCGTCGTGCAGCCCGGCGAGTGCCAGCGCGTGCAGCAATGCGGCGGGGTGCCACCCTGACCGATCGTCGAAGAGCTGGGAGGGCCACGACACGAGGACGCCGTACCGGGGCGCAGCCGGTTCGGCCTCCGACACCGCGTCGGCGAGCGTTCGCAGGACGCATCCCGTTTCCGCCACCGCACCGCCCTCGTCCGAGAGCGCGAGTGTGGAGCGGCCCGCGCGCGGCGGGAACGCCAGCGACGACGGTCCCGTCCGGTCGGCCCACTCCCGGAAGAAGAACCCCCGGGCGCCCCGCAGGACCGCCCCCCACACGTACGCGGGCACCGCGTGCGGCGGCAAGAGGTCCTGCCGATCGTCGCGGCTGAGCAGCCCGCCGGGCCGCAGCCCGTAGTTCGTCAGCCAGATCCGGCGGCGCGCGCCCGCGGCGAGGGACAGCGCGAGGTCCTGGACCTGGGTCAGCAGCGGCTGCGGGGCCGCATCGGCGGCGAGGTCCACCGCGAGCGGACCGGAACCCGCGCGCCCCGCCGCGTCGGGCGCGTACCCCTCGGGATCGAGCGGTCCCCCGAAGTCGAATTCTTCCCACTTCGCCACGGCCGGCCGGCCGGGGTCGAGGCCGCGGATCGCGGCGGCCTGCCACTCCTGCCCCTCGGCGAGCGCGGCCGCCCGGAACGCGAGCCAGTCCGCGGCGCGCGCGGGGGCGGTCCGGTAGCGCCGCGCCGGATCGCGCTGCGTCGTGTCGATCTCCGCCGCGCCCGGGGGTTCGGCGTCCGCGAAGGTCCGCGGGGCTCCCGCCCCCCAGGCTGCCGCGAGTCGCGCGGGCGTTCCGTAGCGCTCCGCGAGCCAGTTCCGGAACGCTTCCCGGTACACGGGGTTATCCCCCAGGAGGCCCGGTTTCCCCAGGTGGCGCACCGCGTCCGGCCCGGCGCCCATGACCGGCATGTTCGAGACGAACCAGCCCCCCAGACCGCCCTGCGTCCGCGCGCGGCCGACGAGCGCCGTGAGGCTCTCCCGCCAGTCCGCGAGATAGGCGGGCACGGCGGTGAGCCGGGCGGGTCCAACCCAGGCGAAATCGAGAAAGAGACCGTCACACTCCTTCTCCCACTCGCCGGCCGAGGAGCGCAGCACGGCCTCGGGATGCGCCGCGAGGTACCACGGCGAGTAGCCCATGAGAGAGAGCGGCGACCCGGGCAGGCGGCCGCCCGCGGCGTCGTACTTCGGCCCGCTGACCAGCCACGCGGTGGCGCCGTGACTCCGGGCCGCCGCGAGCAGCGCGTCCGGCAACGCGAAGTCGTAGGCGCCGCGGCGGGACTCCCACGCGCCCCAGGGGGCGTCCACCGCAATGTCGGTCAGACCGAATGCCGCGAGCGCGCCGACCGAACGGCGAAGCGATTCCGGGTCGGCGGGATGGCGCAGCGCGAGGTGCGCGCCGTAGGGAATCCCCGGCGCATTCCCATTCGCCGGCAGCGGATCTGCGCGCGCCGCGCCCGCCCGGGCGAGCCGCTCCGCCCGCGCGGCGTCGCCGGCGCCGGCCGCGATCCGTTCCCAGCCGCGCCGCTCCCAGCCGGCCTCGAGGTCGCGCCGCCCCGCCCGCAACCGCAGCCGCGCCAGCCGCAGCGCCGCGTCCGCGGCTTCCCAGAATCGACCGCGCGCGCGCAGCTCCCGGACCGCATCCGCGACCCGCCGCACGGCGGGCGATTGCTCCAGGGTCGCCGGGGCCGCGTCCGGGCGGGCCCCCAACGCCGCCAGCGCGCGCGCGCGGATGGCGGCCGCGGCGGGCTCGAACCCGGGGAGCTCGAGCAACGTCAGGTCCTCGAACCACGCCGTCCCCAGCAGCCAGTCGGCGCGGCACAGCACGAACGCCGCGGTGGCTCCCTCGGGCGGCCGGAACTCCAGCGCGACCGGAATCCAGTCGCCCTCGGCCGCGCCCGTGGAGCCCGCCACCGCGGGCGTGAAGACCTCGCCCAGCAGGCCCTCCTCGCCGTACAAGCGGACCGCGAGACGGACTTCCCCGGCGGCCCGGTCGGCGGAGAGGAATCCCGCCAGGACGTAGCGGCGGTCGTCGCGCACCGCCACGGGTGCGACGGACATCCAGCCGCCGCGGCTGCCAAGATCCTCGGCTCGCAGCGCCCGGCCGCTCCGGACGGCGCCGAACGCGCGGCCGGCCTGGGCGTCGAGCGACATGCGCCCGGACCAGCCGGCCTCCGTCCAGCGCGTCCAGCCGGGCGGGCTCGTGAGATCGGCCTCTCCTCGCTCCTCGAATGAAGGGTTCACGACCAGATTCCGCCCCGTCTCCGCGCACGCGACGGACGAGACGAGCGCCAGCGGCAACGCAAGCCGGATGGCGTTCATGCCGGCGGACTCCTCCAAATGGAAAGCTGCTCGCGCCGGAAGGACGCGAACGTCCCCGCCCGTATCGCCGCGCGCGCGGCGGCCATCAAGTCGCGCATGTACGAGAGATTGTGCAGCGTGAGAAGCCGCATGCCGGTGATCTCGCCCGCGTGGATCAGGTGGCGCAGGTACGCCCGCCCGTACCGGGTGCACGCGGGGCACGCGCAGCCCTCGTCCACGGGACCATCCTGTCCGGCCGCCTCCGCGTTGCGGATCACCACCCGGCCGCGCTTCGTCAAGGCGAGCCCATTGCGCGCGACTCGGGGCGGAAAGACGCAGTCGAAGAGGGCGATGCCCTCCCCGATGGCCGCGACGACGTCGCCGGGTTCTCCGACGCCCATCAGGTAGCGGGGCCGGTCGCGCGGCAGGAGCGGCGCGCTCAGCGCCACCGTCTCCGCCATGGCGTCCTTGTCCTCGCCGACGGAGAGCCCGCCGAGCGCGAAGCCGTCGAATCCCAGAGCGCCGATCTCCTCGGCACTGCGCCGCCGCAGCGCGGGATCGGTGCCGCCTTGGACGATGCCGAAGAGGGCGCCGATCCCCTCCCGTCGCGCGGCGACGGACCGGCGCGCCCAGAGCGAGGTCCGCGCCACCGCGCCCTCCGCGGCTTCCGCCGAACACGGATGCGACGGACACTCGTCGAGCACCATGGCGATGTCCGACCCGTACGTCTCTTGCATGGCGACCACGCTCTCCGGCGTGAACTCGTGCCGCCCGCCGTCGAGCGGGGCCCGGAAGACCACGCCGGCGTCCGTGACGGTGCGCAGGTGCGCGAGACTCATGATCTGGAACCCACCACTGTCGGTCGCGATGGCGCCCCGCCACGCGGTGAAGCGGTGAAGACCGCCCGCGCGGCGGATCGCCTCGATGCCCGGCCGGACCGCGAGATGGTAAGCGTTCATGATCAGGAGCCCGAACCCCAGCGCCTCCAGCTCCTCGTGCGCGACCGCCTTGACCGTGCCCTGGGTTGCCACCGGCATGAAGGCGGGGGTCGCGATCGTCCCGTGCGCCGTCGCCATCTCGCCGCAGCGCGCGGCTCCGTCCTGTCTCGTGACGCTGAAGAACCCGATCATAGGATCAACATGGCGTCACCGTAGCTGAGGAAGCGGTACCCACGCGCGATCGCCTCGGCGTAGGCGGCGCGCGCCAGCTCCAGGCCGGCGAGGGCGCAGACCAGCACGTACGGAGTCGAACGCGGGAGGTGAAAGTTCGTGAGCAGTGCCCCGGTCAGGACGAACCGGAAGCCGGGGGTGATGAAGAGGGAGGTCGTGCCGGAGAGCGGGACACCCGCGGACGCGGAGTCCTTCAGCCGTTCCGCTTCCGTCTCGAGCGTGCGCACCGACGTCGTGCCGACGGCGACGATGCGTCGTCCGGCGCGCGCCGCGCCCGCGATCCGCGCCGCTTCCTCCGCCGGGATCGCGTAAGACTCCGCGTGCATCGCGTGCTCCTCCAACGAGTCCGTCGTCAACGGCCGAAAGGTGCCGGGCCCCACGTGCAGCGCGATCCGCGCGACCTCGATGCCGCGCGCCGCGAGCGCCGCCAAGCCCGCCGCGTCGAAGTGCAGACCCGCCGTCGGCGCGGCCACCGAGCCGGGGACGCGCGCATACACCGTCTGGTACCGCTCGCGATCGGGGGTCGGATCGTCCCCGAGGCCGCGGCGGATGTAGGGCGGCAGCGGCGGCTCCCCCAGGGCCTCGGTGTCCGCGTCCGGCGAGAAGCGCAGGAGCCAGCTTCCGGACTCCGCCCGCGCGCCGCCCGTGACCGTGCCCGTCGCGCCGGCGCGCGCGGGGTGAAGCGCTTGTCCGGGCCGCAGGCGCGACGCGGGCCGCAGCAACGCCTCCCAGGTCCCCGGCTCGCCCGCCGGGCGCAGCAGCAGCGCCTCGACGGCGCCCCCCGTTCCCGCCTTCCGCAGCCGCACGCGCGCCGGCAGGACCTTCGACTCGTTCACCACGACCAGGTCGTCCGGACGCAGCAAGGAGGCGAAGCGCGAGAAGGTTTCGTGGCGAATCGCACCCGACGAGCGCTCCAGAACCAGCAACCGGGCGGCGGAGCGCTCGGGCGCCGGGGCCTGCGCGATCAACTCGGGCGGCAGGTGGTATTCAAACGCGGAGGATTGAATCGGCGCGACCGCTCAGGACTGGGGGGTCGGGGATTCCTCGGGCTCGGGCTCCGCGTACCGGTCGTAGAGCGCGTCGAAGATCGAAACGGCGGTGAATCCTCCGCCGAACACGAGCAGGATGAACTTGAACACCTGGGCGATGACCTCGTCGATCTCGCCGAACTTCACGACGCCCGAGACGACACAGTCCACGTACACGGCGGCGCAGAGCACGAGCAAGAAGCCCCAGAAGATCAGGTTGACGTAGAGGTACTCCTGGAACGTCGTGACCTGCGGCTGTACGGGAGCGGGGCCCTTCTGCTTCGGGCGGTTGTCCTTGGGAGCGTTCGGTACCTGCGCCATCACGAGATTATTCTAGTGAGATTGTCCCGGTCTTTGCAAGCAAGGGGGCCACGGCTACAGCGCGCTCCTGCGCGCTATTCCGACTTCTTGGGCTCCGCCTCGACCGCGGAGGGGGAAGCGGGCGGGGGCAACAGCCCCCCCTCGCTCTCCAGCGCGACCTCGAAGAGCCCGTACGTCGCCGAAGGCCGCAGGCTGGGAAGCCAGAAGCGGTCCTGCGCCGCGTACTGCAGCCGCTGGCCGTCCGGGGAGAACTGCGGCGCGGCCACCCACGTCGCGAACGGGACGACCGCATCCACGCGCGGCTCGTCCGGCAGCCCGGAGATCATCTGCAGCGTGCGGACGCGGAACGGCGCGAGCCGCGAGGGCGCGTCCTCCAGCACCACCATCCGGTTCTCGTAGGGGGCCCAGCGGAGCTCGGACAGCCAGCCGCGCGTTCGGCGGAGCACCAGCACGTCGCTCCCGTCGGCGCCCATGTACAGCAGCTCCATGCGCCCGTCCCGCCGCTGCGCGAGGCAAGCCGCCGCGCCGCCGTCCCGCGCGAGGATCGCCTCGCGGACGGCGACGTACGCGTCCCACCGGAAAGGCGGGATCTCCCGGGGCTTGCGAGGCGGTCGCGGCTTCGGCCAGAACTCGGGCACCTCACGCTTCCAACCGAAGAACTTGAACGTCGATTGAACCCGCGCGCGGACGCGAGCCAGCCCCCGCCGCAGGACGTCGCGCGAACGAGTCAGGAAGCCGAGAACCGCGAGACCCTCGGATGACGGCGCGAACTCCAGCACGGGCCCGCTCTTGGGCCAAACGGGCTCGAGCGCCGTCATGCGCCGCGCCTGCAGATCGACTCGCGCGAGCCCCGGGCCGTCCCTTCCGCCGGTGGCGCAGAGCAAAACCGTTCCGTCGGCGGACATCCACGGCCAGGACAGCGGGACCGGGACCGTGAAGAGCCCCTGGGCGTCGCCGCGCTTCCGTTCCAGCCGCCACATCCGTGTTCCCCTCTCGGCGACCGTCAGCACGATCAGCCCGTCGCCCGCGGGCAGCCACCACGGCTGCCAGCCCGGAACGGGCCGACCCGGCACCCGGGCCCGCCAGATCGGCGCGCCGTCGAGGCGCAGGAGCTCCACAACGGTGTCCGGGCCCTTGGGATAGGCGATGGCGACCGCGTCGCTCTCCGGCGAGAATCGGGGGGTGACCTCAAACGAAGGGACGGGAGCAAGACGCGGAACCCAGGTGGAACCCGAGCCGTCCACGAGGGAGAGGATGCCGCCGCCGGGCGAGCGTTCGACGTAGGCCACGTGCGAGCCGTCGGCGGACCACGTCACGCGTCCGGGCACGCGCGGCAGGCCCGTCACCAGGGGGCTCGTCGGGCGCATGCCGAATGCCGCACGCGCCCAGGTGAGCGAGGCATAGGCGAGCGGCGGAAGGAGAGCAGCCAGCTGGAAGACGAAGACCGCGATCCCCCACCAGTACTTGAAACCGCGCCAGGTGCCGCGCCGCAATCCGCGCAGCGCCCGCCCGAGGAACAACCCCGCGACCGCGCAAAAGCACAGCGCGAGCACCAGGGCGCCGAGGCCCCACCAGAGCGCGGCGCCCGACGCCGTAAGCGTCAAGACCACCCCGAGCCAGAACGCATCCTCCCGCAGCCGCCATTCGTAGCGGATGATGCGGATCCAGTGAATGAACGTCCAGAGCGCCGTGACGGCGATCGCCGGCTTCCAGAGCAGCTGGCTGGAGGTGGTCGCGACCAGGCCGAGATCCTGCGCGAAGAAGAGCAGACCGAATCCCGCGCTGGCCGCGGCCGCCGAGCGCAGGGGGAGAATCCGCCAGGCGTGCTGCGGCCCCGTCATCTTCCAGCGTCCGCTGCGCACCGTGAGCGCCCCGGCCAGCAGCATGGCCGAGATCGCGAGGAACCCCGCCACGCGGCGCATGCGTGGATGTTTCCAATCCGGCGGAACGTCCGGGCCCGGCGCGACGAAGTTGCGCGGATCGGCGAATTCCCCGCGGGTCGTGAGCGGCACCGCCCGAACCGGATCGAGCCGCCGCACCTCCCCCTCCGTCGCGACGTAGAGGCGGCCCTCTCGAACAGCGGCGGCATCGATACGACCGAATCCGGCCGCGGGCACCGGCCGTCCTTCGACCCCCGCGACCCTGAACAACCGGCCCGCGGCGGTCAGAACGAGGGCATCGCCGTCACCGTACGGGATCAGCTTCACGAGCTTCTCGGCCGGATCCGCCCCCGCAAGGCGAACCGTCCGCCAAGCATCGTCCCGCCCGCGCAACAGGCCGTCGTCCGTCACGGCGAGATAGTCCCCGGCGGAAAGGCGCACAAGCCGGCGGAAGGGCCGCGATTGCAAACGGGGCGGAAGCGGCACGCGAGCCAGCCGTCCCCCGTCGGCGGCGTACAACCCGCCGGAGTACAGCCCGACGAGGATCCCCTTCCCATCCGCCGGAGTCAAACACGTGACGTACGGGCTCGGCAACTCGTCGCGGAACTGGCGCCAGGCCCGGTTCTCGTAGACGAACAGGCCGTCCTGGGCCGTTCCCGCCCAGACTCGTCCGCCCGCGTCCAGCGCAAGCGCGGTCACGTGCGCGCGGCGGATGCCGGCGCGCCGCGAGAGCCGGTGCATGCGAAACCCGTCGTGGAAGGCGAGGCCATGAGTCGTCCCGATCCACGTCCGACCCGGCGCGGCCTGGATCGCCGTCACCACGGGCGACGGCAGGCGCCCGGTGAGCGTGCGGTACTTGTTCAGCCGGTTGGGAAAGACGGCGACCAGGCGCTGCGAGCCGACGACCCAGACGGCCTCCCCGTCGATCGAGAGGTCCACCGGGCGCTCGAACCGCATCAGACGGGGCGGAAGGAAGGTTCCGCGGGTGGGCCAGTTGCCGAGCAGGTCGTGCCAGGCCGCGCCGCCGCTGGCCACCGCCCCCGCCAGCACGAGACCCTCGGCCAGGATGAGCAGCCGCCGCGGCGAGAGCGGCGGCTCCTTGGGGGGGGGCGGCCGCCCGGAGGGCACCCCGGGCGCGGCGCGGGCGGCGGGCGGCGGAGGGGGGGGCGGGCGCGG
>CAYHEI010000003.1:18024-24410 GCA_964355385.1 uncultured bacterium
CCGCAGGCGCCCGTGGGCCTGGTTGTGCTGCCGCGGGGGGGTGCGGGGGGGCCCTTTGGGGGGGGGGCGGCCGCCGGATGAGCACCGCGGGCGCGGCGCGGCCGGCGGGAGGCGGAGGAGGAGGCGGCGGAGGCGGAGCCACGAAAAGCGCCTTGGCTCGTTCGCGCAGTTCCGGCAGGCGCGCCCGCCGGTTCTCAATCCAGCTCCTCATGTTGAACAGCTTCATGTCCGTCTCAGAACAGCGGAGCCGCCGGGGCGGCTTCCGGCGCCGCCGCCGGCGGTGCCTTCGGCGCCGGCTCGGGCTTCGCCGGTCCTTCACGCTCCGCGCTCCGGACCCCGGGCGCCCGATCCGGGGAGGGCGCCCCGGCGGCCGCCGCCGGCTCCGCGGCGGACCTCGCCGACGGCGACATCCTCGCCTTCTCGGGCGCCGCGGGTCGGGACTCGGGCACGGATTGCATCGGTGACGCCTGCGGCTCCAGCGCCGCGTCCGCCAGCACGCTGACGCCCGAGTCGGTGCCGAACCACTTGCGCCCTTTCCAGTCGATCGCCACGGCGAACACGAACGCGGAGGCCAGGCCCTGCGCGGGGGTATACGTGCTCCACTTGGAGCCGTCGTAGACGGAGACGCCGCCGCCCCACGTCGCGCACCAGAGCATGCCCTCCTTGTCCGTCGCGAGCGAGGTCACGTAGTCGGCGCCGAGTCCGTCCCGCCGCGAGAAGGCGGTCCAGTTCCTGCCGTCGTACCGCGAGAGGCCCCCGCTCTGCGTCCCGAACCAGGCGCGTCCCTTCTGGTCGCACGCGATCGTGCGCACCGTGGGTTCCGGAAGGCCGTCCGCCACGCCGAACGACGCCCAGCGATCGCCGTCGAGCTTCGTCACGCCCCGGTCCGTCCCGAACCAGATCGCCCCGGACGGGTCCTTGGCGATCGCCAGCACGGTGTCGCTCACCAGCCCGTCGGACTTGCGATAGGTCTTCCAGCGCCCGTCGGCAAAGAGGTTCGCGCCCGCGTTCGTGCCCGTCCAGACGCGCCCGTTCGACTCGATGAAGACGCAATGGATGAAGTTGTTCGCCCAGCCCTGGTCGGTCTTCCGCACCACCCACTCGTGCTCGGTCATCTCGATCGCCCCGTCGGACGTGCCGAGCCAGACGTGGCCGGCGGGGTCCACCGCGACCGCGTTCACGCTTTCGGCCGACAGTCCCTCGGCCGCGGTCAGGCTCGTCCAACGGCCGCCGAGATACCGCATCAGCCCCTGGTCGGTGCCGCAGTACACGAGATCGCGGCCGGGCGAGCACGCGACCGCCCGCGCGACGTTGTTGGGCAGCGTGGATTGCAGCGGCTGAGCCACGAGCTGCTCGCCGTCGTGCAGCACGAGGCCGCCGCGCCCGCCGATCCACACGGCCCCCTCCGCGGGGATGCTCAGCGAGAGGACCTCGTTGTCCGGCAGACCGCGCAGCGTCGTGTAGTAGTCCCACCGGCTTCCGTCGAACGACGCGAGCCCCTGGGCGGTGCCGACCCAGAGCCGGCGGGAGCGATCCACCGCGACGGCGTTCGCCGGAAGCCCCTTGAAGCGGTCCGGGAGCGGATAGTTGGTCCAGACCATCCCGTCGAAGCGGGACACCCCCGCCTCGGAACCGACCCAGACGTTTCCGTCCAGGTCGACGAACACGCAGCGCGCTTCCGCGCCGAGCATGCCGTCATCCTTTCCCCGCGTCGTCCACTTCTCCCCGTCGAACTCGTTGATGCCGTCGCTCGTGCCCGCCCACAACGACTTCGCGCCCGCGGCGAGGCAGAGGATGTCGTTGTTCTTCCAGCCGCGCGAGGTCGCCACCGCGATCCACGCCTTCCCGTCGAACCGGGCCACGCCCTGCGCGGAGCCGCACCACGCGACCCCGGCGGCGTCCACCGCGACCGCACGGACGAAGTTGCTCGGGAGGCCGTTCGCCGTCGAGTAGGCGGTCCAGCGCCGGCCGTCGAAGGCCCCGACGCCGACGGGGGTCGCGACCCACACCGTCCCGTCGCGGCCGATGGCCACGTCGTGGATCGTGTTGTGGAGCAGACCGTCCGATTGGGTGTATACGACGTACTGGCGGGACAGCGTGTTGTAGCGCACGAGCCCCCCGCCGCGGGTCCCCAGCCACAGCGTGCGCCCGTTCCGGGCCTGCGCAAGCACCTGCGTCACGTTCCGGAACGTCCTCCATCCGGCGCGGGGCAGCGGACTGAGCTCGGGCGCCTTCATGCCCGGCCGCAGTTCCTGCGCCATCTGGCACCCCGCGCCGGCGAGCAACAGCCCGGAGAGGAGGATCGACGATCCGCGCCTCATCTCGCCCGCCCGTAATGAAGGATCACGCCGCGGTCACCGACGATCCAGCCGGCGTCCGGCGACGCGAAGCACATCCCGAGAAAGTCCGCCGCGACCGGGGCCTTTTCCGGCACCCAGGTCTCGCCGCCGTCCCAGCTCTTCATGAGCAACCCCCGCTCACCGACGATCCAGCCGCGCTGGCGATCCGTGAACCAGACCCGTCGAATCGAGACCGCTCCGCCCAGGCGGATCTCCTTCCAGGTGGCGCCTCCGTCCATGGTGCGCAGGATCGCGCCTCCATCGCCCACGACCCAGCCCGCGTCGGCGTCCGCGAGGAAGATCGCGCGCAGCGGCTCGCCTCCCCCGCTCGCGGCGCGCGGGATCCACGTCCGCCCGGCGTTCTCCGTCGCATACACCTGGCCGTCCGCGCACGCCGCCAACCCGCGGCTCGGCGTTGTGAACCACAACGCGTTCACTCCGGCGGGGGTCACGGTGCCGACGCGGGCCCAGGACTCGCCCTCATTGCTCGAGTAGAGGATCCCGCCGTCGCTCCCGCCGGCCCACCCGCGGCGGGCGTCGAAGAAGGACAGCGCGGAAACGACCGGCAGCGGTGCACGCTGGTCCTTGGGCTTGTCGAGCTCCGCCTGCGAGGGCACGACCTGAAAGACCCGGCGCCAGGTGGCGCCGCCGTCGTCCGTCTTGACGATCACGTTGTCGCCCGAGACGAAGCAGAGGCTCCGGGACACGGCGCAGACCGCGAGCAGGTCCTTCTTGACCCCGGTCTCCTGCTGCCCCCAGTTCCGCCCGCCGTCGCGCGTCGTCCAGAGCAGCCCCCCCCCCCCCGTCACCCAGCCGTACGAGCCGTCCGCGAAGGAGGCCGCGGTGAACGAGGGAAGGTTCTCGAGCGAGACGGTCGCCCACGACTGGCCGCCATCCAGCGTGTTCAGGAGCGCGTTCTCGGGCCCCACCGCCCAGCCGAGCGGACCCGAGAAGGCGACGCCGGCGAGATCTTCGCGGGAGATCGTCGTCTCGGAGGACTTCCAGGTCATCCCGGCGTCCCCCGTCGCCCAGGTCCGGCCGTCCTGGCCCCCGACCACCGCGCCATTCTGTCCGGCGGCCGCCGCGGCCGTCAGCTGACCGGCCCCCGGCACGGGAATGACCTCCCAGGACTTCATCAGATACCGCAGCACCAGGCCGTGCTGACCCGCGGTCCATCCGGCGCCGCCGCCGAACGAAACGGCATAGAGCCACTCGCCGGAGACGTGCCGCCGCATCCGCCAGGTCCGGCCCGAGTCCTCCGTGGAGAGCATGATGCCCCGCTCGCCCACGACCCAGGCCTCCTGCGCCGAGATCATCGCCGCGGCGAAGAGGGACTCGCCGTAGCCGACGTCCTTGCGCGTCCAGCTCCGGCCCCCGTCATAGGTCATCAGAAGCGTGCCCTTGAGCCCCGCCGCGCACGCGACATTCCGGTTCCCGAAACTGACCGCGCGCAGATCCTCGGCCACCGGGGACTTCTGCACCGTCCAGTGCTCCCCACCGTCCTCCGTTGTCGCGATGACTCCACCCTCCCCCACGGCGCATCCGAAGTCGTTTTCGGCGAACGAGACCGCGTACAGGGCCTTGTCCGTGAACGGCTTGCGCCGAGACCAGAACTTCCCGTCGAGCGCGGCGAAGAGCGCGCCATGCTCCCCCACCGCCCAGAAGCGTCCGAAGAGCGCGTGGACGCCGAGCAAGCGCGTCGTGTCGCGCCGCAACTGCAGCTGCCACGGCCCGGTATCGGCGACGGCCCGCGCGCCCGGCAGCAGGGCGACGAGGAAGAGCAGCGCCGTCATTCACTCTCACGCGGCTTCGGAATGAGGCTCAGGCTGAACGAGACCCGGGACACGTTCGACGAGAGCTCGCCCCAGAACGAGTACCCGTAGTCCACGGCGTAGGCGAACGGCTCCACCTCGAACCGCAGGCCGGCCCCCGCCGAGGGCGAGGACAGGTCGCTGCCGAGGCGGAAGGTGTAGCCCCCGCGCAACGCCAGGATCCCGGCGATCCACCACTCCGTGCCGACCGCCAGATCGCCGCGTTTCTGGCCTGGCCCCGCCAGACGCGTCTTGCCGATCTCGCCGATCCCACCGGACGGCCAATCGATGCGGTAGCGCGTGTCCACGGGTCCCGCGAGATCCGTAGTGCCGGTCACGCTGACCCAGGGGTCCCGGTAGGCGTGCCACGCCGCGCCCGCGCGCACCCAGAAGGGCGCCGGCGCGCGCGCGTCGCGGAACTCGAGGCTCGGTCCCATGTTCTGCAGCGCCAAGCCGAGCCCGAGGTCGGGCTCCTCCAGCCGGTAGTGCACCCCCAAGTCCACCATCGCGCCCGACGCGGCCGACTCCGGCCGGCCGGACTGGGACAGGTCCTGGCTGAGGAGCTTCACACCCGCGCCGATCCCGAGCCGCCCGGTCACGCGCCAGGCGTAGGCGAGCCCGGCGGCGTAGTTGGAGAGTTCCACCGCGGGCTCGACGTCCGCGGGGACATTCTCGATCCGCGGGACGTGGAAATAATAAACCGTGGCGGCCAACGCGTGCCGAGGCGCGATCGGCCCGCCCGCGCCGACCACCGCGTAGGAGGTGTCGGCGAACCAGGCCGTGTAGGACAGGGAGGACTGCAAGGCACCGAGTTGGCTGAGGCCGGCGGGGTTCCACGTGGCGGCCGAGACGTCGTCGGCGAGCCCCGTGAAGGCCTCGCCCATCGACGTCGCGCGCGCGCTGCCCCCGATCAACAGAAAAGCGCCGCCCTGCGTGCCGTTCGTCACGGCACCGGCGGCCACCGGCAGCCACACCAGGAGCGCCGCCGTCAGCGATCTTCCCAGGGTCACGCGCAGTCCCGACTCTGGATTGATCTTGCGGTTCTTGAAACCATCGGAGAACAAGCCATCAAACAATAATAGCCGCTTCAACGGATCACCGCCAGGCGCTTGACCTGCCGGGCCTCGCCGGGAGTGCGCGCCGCGATGAAATACACGCCCGGCGCCACGGGTCCCCCGCGGTCCGTCTCGCCCCGCCAGGTGAGGATCTTCGCCTCCGCGGGCAGGTCGTCGTCCCACAGGACCTTCACGAGCTGTCCCGCGGCGTCGTGCACATCCACCCGCACGTGACCGGACGCCTGCACGTTCACCTGCATCGCGCAAGACTCGCCGAGCGCCGGACGGATGCTATTGCGCGCCAGTTCGAAGACTCCGGAGATCGGTTCCCACGTGACCTCCCACCACAGGAGCGTCGGTCGTTTCGTGGCGTCCGCGGGATCGCTGAAGAGGGACGCGGAGAGCTGCAGCACCGGAACGTCGAGTCCCTTGAACCGCGCCAGCGACGCGCCGGAGGCGGCGCCGTTGACCAGGATCGTCCCGTCGGGCGTCATCACGTCCACGCCCACCCGGCACCCCGGGGACGGCAGCAGGCGGGCGAACCGAATCGGGCCCCAGCGCCGTACGGAGGACGGCGCGATCGTCTTGGACACGGCGCGCGCCGCGCTCACCTCGTAGTGCACCGAGATGCGGTTCACGACGGGGCGGAACGCGCCGAAGTACATCCAATCCGGATACGGGACCTGCAGGCCGGGATCCGGGGACGAGTGCGGGTTGATCCCGTTGGCGGGCGCCAGGTCCGGATCGAGCAACGACGCGGAACTTCGATTGTACAATTCGAGGGCGTATTGGAAGAACCGGCCGACGAGCGGAGCGCCGGCCGGACTCACGAGCCCGGTGCGCGTGGCGGTCACCAGACCCATGCCGATCAGCCCGGCGACGGACTCTCCCCCGTGCGGGACCGTTCGGATGAAGGGGGGCGGGCTGACGTTTCCCACCTGGTACGAGAGCTTCACCGGGGTGAGCGGACTGCCGTCGGGAATCAGGCTGACCGAGGACTGCGGATCGCCGTTGTCCTTGCACGACTTGCCGCCGAAGTTCTCCGGATCCGGATCGCTCGACACCCAGGCGCTGGCCACGGTGCTCATCCGCAGGTCCCACTCGAGGTCGAGCCAGCGGGTGTCGTCGGAGAGCGTGTCGAGCACCGGCGACGAATAAGACCCGCGGTCGGCGGTCAGATA
>CAYHEI010000004.1:0-20436 GCA_964355385.1 uncultured bacterium
GCGATCGAGCCGGAGCAGGTTCTTCCTCGACGCGGTGACGTCGCGCTTCGAGGGCTTGTGGTGCAGCCGGTTGGGCGTCGCGTTGCGTCGCAGGCGCTCGCGCAGGCTCGCGGACAGCTCCACCAGGAACACCCGCGCCCCGTGCCGCTTGAAGATGCCAGCCCAACGCCGGAATGCCCTGGTGTCCGAGGGCATGTCGAAGGCCCACACGTAACTGAAGATCAGGCCTTTGAGATCGCTCGCCGCGACTTCCTCCAAGAGACGCCGCCGGAACAGCCCCACCAGCCGCGTGAACGGCGGAGTCCCGAAGTCGAAGTAGGGAAGCACGAGGTCGATCGTCTGGTGGTTGTGGAAGAGCTTGAAGCCGGTCAGCTTCGCCAGCTCCTGTCCGACGGTCATCTTGCCCACCGCCGGCGGCCCAACGATCACGACTAGGTTCAATCGGTCGTCACGCGTAGGCCCGGACCGCGAAGAGGGCCTTCGGGGCGGGGCCCCAGGATTCCAAGAGTTCGACGACCAGCCGGTCGGTGACCGCGGGGGAGTCCAGGACGACCTCGGCGCGGGCCTGGTGCCAGTCGTCACGCTCGGCCAGGATGCGGCCCGCCCCGTCCGTGACCCGCCAGCGCTTCACCATGAACGGCACCACGCGCTCCGGGTGGCCCATCAGGACGCTCTCCAGCGGGTGGTCGTAGTCGGGGTCGAAGAACAGCTCGATCCGGCGGATGGCCTGCGGCTGCTCCCATGTCAGCGTGAGCTTCGGCGCCGGATCGTCCGGTGCCGCGACCCAGGCGTTCGGTCCGGAGGTCGGGCGGTCCACGCCGTTGACGACGTTCGCGGGACCGAACACGTCCGCCGGGGGATCGAGCCGCACGGCGAGGTTCCGGCCGCCGGGACGCCGGATGGGCGCCCAGAACTCGAACGCCTCGACGCCGATGTCGGACTCTGGCGTCTGATCGTTGTGATGCCGCACCGCGAGCAGGCCCGTCACGCGGCGTTCCGTGGTCCGCACTTCCACCTCCGCGCCGCCTGCCAAGCCATAGAACAGGTAACACGGCGTCTCGATCCGGGCGGCGGGTTCCACGCTCACGTCGGCCTCCTTGCCCGCGGCGAGCGCGATCGTCCGCTCGTGGAGCACCTCGTCCGGACAGTGCTCGTCGGGCCGCGAGGGGCGGCGGACCCGGAGGCGCAGGGCCGCCGCCTTCAGCGCCCGCACATGGTACGTCGCGCGGGGGACCGGCCCCGCCGCCACCGGAACGAGCTGCGCCCATTCGCGGTCGAGCTTGAGCCACCGTCCGTCCGCGGGCAGCTCGCCCAGGACGAACCGGCTGCTCGCCTCGATGCGCGCCGTCCGCGCGAGGTCGTCCGGGTCCTCGAGGGCGAACCCGGGCACGTGCTGGCCGGTGCGGAGCAGCTCCCGCCGGAACGCGATCAGCCGTTCCGGCGCGAGCAGATCCGCGGGAAGGAGTCCGTCGCGGGCGCACCGGGCGGCGGCGATCCCGGCGGCCTGGCCCGCGTGGGCACAGGTCGCCATCACCCGCGTCGAGCCGAACGCCACGTGCGAGGCGCTGATCAGCCGCCCGCCCAGGAACAAGTTGCGGATGTTGCGCGAGAAGAGGCACCGGTACGGGATGCCGTACAACCCCTTCGCGTGCCACTGGTCGCAGGGCGGGCGGTCGGAATAGACGCCCTCCGCGGGGTGCAGGTCGATGGACCAGCCGCCGAAGGCCACGGCGTCGTCGTGCCGCCGCCGCTCGATCAGGTCGCCTTGCGTCAGCATGGACGGCCCCTCGAACCGGCGGGACTCGCGCTTCCCCGGAATCTGCCCGACCCATTCCAGCGTGAGGTTCGCCGCATCGGGGAACTTCCCCGAGTTCTTGATGTGGTGCCACACGCCGTACACCACGCGCCACAGCTCCCACTTGATCCGCTCGGTGTCGTGAACCGTGTCCAGGCGGCCGCCCCACTCGATCCACCACAGCCGGCAGCCAATGTCACGGGTGTTGAACTGACGCCAGCGGGGGATCTGCGTGATGTCGGCGAGGGCGAAGCCGGGGGGCACGAACCGGACGGGCCTGCCCGTGTCGCGCGAGTAGAAGTAGAGGGAGTGGCCGAGCAGCTCGCCGTACTCCTTGGGGGGCGCGAAGCGCTCGCCGAACTCGGAGGCCGACTCGGCGCCCATCCGAAACGCCGCGCCCGCCAGGAAGCCCACGGTGCCGTCGCCCGTGGCGTCGCAGAACAGCGGCGCCGTGACGGCGTACGCCGTGCCGTTCTGGGAGCAGAAGGCCCGGACGGCCTTGATCGCGTCCGGCCCGTCCTTCTCGAGGTCGTGCACCACGGTGTTGAGCAGGAGCGTCAGGGCAGGCTCGCGCGATGCCAGCTCCAGGAGAATCGTGTCGAAGATGACCGGATTCCCCTCGGGGTTGCGCCAGAGGTTCTCGGTGAGCACCTCGTCCACCACCCCGCCCTCGCGCGCCCAGCGGTTGTTGTTGTAGCCGTGCGCCGTCGCGCCCAGGACCCACAGCCGGACCTCGGAGGAGGCGTTCCCGCCCAGCACGGGGCGGTCCTGAATGAGCACCACCCGCGCCCCGGCTCGCGCGGCGGTGATCGCGCAACACGTTCCCGCCAGACCGCCGCCTGCCACCACCAGGTCGGCGGCGAGGCGCTCGGTCTTCGATTCCCGGCGAGGCGCGGGGCCTTCCTTCAGCATGTTCGCAGGATACTCCAACGCGCGGTGTCCGCGGGAGGGCTGACCTCGGTCAGCGCCTCCGCGCGCCCGTCCGGCGAAACTGGATCATGACTTCCCGCGAACGCGTCGTCGCCGCACTGGCCCACCGGGAGCCGGACCGGGTGCCGCTCGACCTGGGGGGCGGCGCGACCTCGAGCATGCACGTCTCGTCCGTGCACGCGCTGCGGCAGGGGCTCGGCCTCGACCGCCCCGGGACGCCGGTCAAGGTCGTGGACCCCTTCCAGATGCTCGGCGAGATTGAAGACGACCTCCGCGACGCTCTCGGGGTGGACGTCGTCGGCGTGCGGGGCCCTCGTACGCCGTTCGGGTTCGAGAACCGCGACTGGAAGGAGTGGCGCACCTTCGACGGCACGCCGGTGCTCGTGCCGGGGCTCTTCAACATCACCCCCGAGCCAGACGGCAGCCTCTTGATGTACCCGGAGGGCGATCGCGCGGCGCCGCCGAGCGGGCGCATGCCCGCCGGGGGTTGGTACTTCGACGCGATCATCCGCCAGGAGCCGCTCGACGAGGAGCGCCTGGACCCCGCCGACAACGCCGAAGAGTTCCAGCCGGTGTCGGACGCGACTGTGGAGCACTTCCGGGCCGGAATCGCCGCGGCGCACGCGAGCGGCCGCGCGGTGATGGCCAGCTTCGGCGGCACCGGCTTCGGGGACATCGCGCACATCCCGGCCCCGGCCCTGAAGCATCCCAAAGGCATCCGCGACGTGGCGGAGTGGTATCTCTCGCTCACGGAGCGCCCCGACTACGTCCGCGCGGTCTTCGAGCGGCAGTGCGCCGTCGCTCTGGCCAACCTGGCGAAGCTGCGCGCGGCCGCGGGAGATCTCGTGACCGTCGCCTACGTGAGCGGGACCGATTTCGGCTCCCAGGCGGGTCCGCTCATCAATCCCAAACTTTACCGCGAGCTGTTCGCCCCCTTCCACCGGCGCGTCAACGACTGGATCCACCGGAACACGGCCTGGAAGACGTTCATCCACTCGTGCGGCTCCATCGCGGCCTTCCTCGACGACTTCATCGCCGCGGGCTTCGATGCCCTCAACCCCGTCCAGTGCTCCGCGGCGGGCATGGACCCGGCCGAGCTGAAGCGCCGGTTCGGCGACCGGATCGCCTTCTGGGGCGGCGGCGTGGACACCCAGACGACGCTGCCGTTCGGCTCGCCCGACGACGTCAAGCGCGAAGTCCAGCAGCGCCTCCGCATCTTCAGCCGGGGCGGCGGGTACGTCTTCAACCCCGTCCACAACGTGCAAGCGCGCGTCCCGACGGCCAACCTGTTAGCCTTGTACGAGGCCGTGGCGGAGTTCCGGAGCATCGCGTCCCGGTGACCTCCGCCCGCTTCAAGCTCGTCGCGTGCGAAGTGTTCTTCCGGGAGATCTGCGCCCTGGTCGCCGCGTCTCCGCACGCGTTCGACCTCGAGTTCCTGCCGCAGGGGCTGCACAACCAGGGCGCCGCGAAGATGAAGGCGCGGCTGCAGGCCGCGGTGGACACGGCCGATCCGGCCGTCCACGAGGCGGTCCTGCTCGCCTACGGGTTATGCGGCAATGGACTGATCGGGCTGGCCGCGCCGGCCGTGCCTCTGATCGTCCCGCGCGCGCACGACTGCATCACCTGCCTCCTGGGCAGCCGCGCGCGGTACGAGCGCGAATTCACCGGCCGGCCCGGGACCTACTGGCGCAGCAGCGGGTGGATCGAGCGCGCCGGCCCGCCGGGGCAGACCGGCCAGCTCTCCTTCGGTGCGGAGGGGCAGCTCACCATGTCCTGGGAAGCGCTGGTCGCGAAGTACGGCGAGGAGAACGCGATCGAGATCCGGGACGTCATGACCTCGCACCTCAAGACGTACAACCGGCTCGCGTACCTCCGGATGGGCGTCGAGCCCGCGGACGCGCTTGAACCGCGCGCCCGGGAGGAGGCGAAGACGCTGGGCTGGGATTTCGAGGCCGTCGAGGGCGACCTCTCCTTGCTGCGCCGGCTCGTGGACGGCCCGCGCGACACGGAGGCCTTCCTCACCGTCCCGCCGCGCTGGGTCATCCGCCCGGTCTACGACGGCACCATCATCGCCGCCACCGCCCCCTGAGGTCATCCGCCTCGGCTCGAGGTGTATGATCACGTCGTGCGCATCGCGACTGATCGGTCTTCAAGCGCGCCATTCCGGCGCGCGGTGATCTCGGCGGCTCTGGGGTCTTGGGCGGTCGTCGGGGCGGACCACGCCCGTGCCGTCCCCGCCGCGTGTCCCGGGTTCGACACCCACGCGGTGCTCGGCTATCTGGCCGATCCGCGGCTCAAGGAGGTCTCCGGGCTGGTCCTGAGCCGCAAGAACCGGGACGTGTTCTGGGTGCACAACGACTCGGGGGATACCGCACGGCTCTTCGCGCTCCGGCCCTCGGGCCGCGTGCTGGCCGAGGTGAACCTCCGGGGAATCAGTGCGACGGACTGGGAGGACGTGGCGCTGGGGCCCGGCCCGCTGCGCGGCCGGGACTACCTCTACGTCGCCGATTTCGGGAACAATTGCGAGTGCCGGGGCGTGCTCACGATTCACCGCATCCTCGAACCCGTGCTCAAGCCGCGGAAGGGCGAGACCGCCCTCACGGTCACCGCGGTCGAGAGTTTCCCGTTCCGCTTCGCCGACCGGCCGAATGACGGGTACAACGCCGAGGCGCTGCTGGTGGATCCCTGGACCGGCCGCGCGTACGTCGTCACCAAGCAGAGCGGTCCCCGCGCGGGCCTGTATGAAGTCCCCCTGTCCCCGGGTTCCGCGACCCCCGCCATCGCCTCGCGGGTCGGGGACATCGCGCTGGACATCACCCAGCCGGCGGGGGACTCCTTCCTGATCACCGCCGGCGACGTGTCGGCGTCGGGTGAGGCGATCGTTCTCATCACGTACACGCACGGCTTCCTGTGGCGGCGGGCGAAAGGCGAAACCATCCCGCAGGCGCTGGCCCGGCCCCCGTGCGCCTTGCCGCCGATGCGCGGCGACGGCCCGGAGGCCGTCGCGCTCGATTGGGACGGCCGCCGCTACTTCACCACCGCAGAAGGAGTCGGCGCGCCGCTATACGCGTTCGCGCAGGGCGGCCCGGCGAACGGGACGCGGGCCGGCACTTCCCGCGTGCTGGACGATTTCGAGGACGGAGACGTGAAGAACCGCTGCGGCGCCAACGGCATCACGGTGTCCGACGGCTCGTGGGAGGCCGCGTGCGATACGTATGGCGAGTCCAGGCTCCGGATGGAAGTCGTCACCGGCACGGGGACGAGACCGGGGAAGGTGCTGCACGTCGCGGGACATCTGGGGAATAGCGGGGGCGGCAAGTGGGCGTGGGCCAAGTGCCGCACGACGCTGCAGTCCGACGGCGGCCCCGCGTCGCTCGCGGAGTCCCAAGGGCTTCGCTTCCGGGCCCGCAGCGCCCGCACGGCATCGGTGCGCTTGCAGGCGGAAGGGATCGTGGGCGGCCGGGATCACACGCAGTCGGGCACCGGGCACCAGGTCCGGTTCCTCACCGGGCCCGAGTGGACGACGTATGAGTTCCGCTGGCCGGAGTTCACCCAGCCGTCCTGGGCCTGTCCCGGCGCGAACTGCACCGGTCCGCTGACGATCGATCGCGTGAAGCTCCTATCCTGGACCTTCACCGAGCCAGGCCTGGACATCGACTTCGACCTGGACGACGTCGCGCTTCTCAACTTCCGCTGAGGACCTCATGAAGGTGAGAAGAGCAGCGCCAACGGATTTCAAGACGATCAATAAGATCGCCGCCGAGGTCGACGCCTTCCATGCGCGCAGCGTGCCCCAGGTATTCCAGAAGCCTTCCCGCCCCGGCCGCCCGCGCTCGTTCTGGGCCGGTATCCTGGCCGGCCGAAACGGCACGATCCTCGTCGCCGAGCATGATGGGCAGGTCGTCGGATTCCTGCTGGTGGAGGTGCGAACTTCCCTTCGTCTGCCCATCCTGCGCCGCAGGCGATTCGGCTATGTGTCCGAGGTGGGAGTGGCCCGCGGGTGGCGGCGCCGTGGGGTGGGGAGGCTCTTGATGGCGGCCGCCCATCGCAGGCTCCTGCAGCGGCACGTCACCCAGCTCGAGCTCAACGTGTGGTCGTTCAACCGGGGAGCGATGGAGTTCTACGAGCGTCTCGGCTATCGGTTCCTCAGTCATCGGATGGGAAGGACTCTCGGATGACCAAGGGCAGGGGCACGATGACGACCTCTCCCCTCGTCGACGAGTTCCTATGAGCGACGGCGCGAACGAGGTCCGCTGGGCCCACCGGGTGCCGCAGGACCTCATCCACCGGCTGTACGCGGGCGAGGCGCGCGGGCAACTCGACGAGGCGCTGCTCGAGGACGTCGGCATCCGGTTCTGCCTGCGGTGCGAGAGCATCCTGGCCGTCGCCGAGGCCACGGGCGGCCGGATTGCGTGCCCGCGGTGCGCCGCGGCGGGCACCAGGACCGTCGTCCTCCGGGTGTCCATGGACGACGGCGAGGAGCCTCTCCGCTGCGCGGCCTGCGGCTGGGCGACTACCTGGAGCGCGTACTACCGCCGGTGCATGCACCGGCAGTTGAGCCAGGGCGGGGCCAAGTCGGTGTTCCGGGAGTTCCTGGCCCGTTGGCGTGCCGCGAAGTCCCCGGCGGAGAAGATGATCGCGGTGGACCAGGTGATCCACGCGTTCCACGCCTACCTCATGGAGCACCGCCGCACGGGCGAGCGCGGGCGCCAGCCCACCCGGTCCGTCGCGGTGAACCTGATCGAGGGGAAGCTGAACGAGGTCGTCGCGTTTCTCGAGGAACTCGCCGGGCACGCGCCCCGGCACCCCGAGCTCTCGGCTTCCCTCGCCGTCTGGCGGGATCGCGCGCGTTCCAGCCAGGAGCATGTTTGGCGCGATTGGCGGATCGTCCGAAAGAGTCTTCGCGGCTGATGCGACGGCCGACCTTCCCCACGCAGAGTTCGGTTCTGGACAGCCAAGCGCTCGGTCGACTGAGACCTTTGCCATGCCCGCCGGGCTTGCGTGACTAGACCAAGTTGACCAAGTAAGGTATCATCCAATCGAGATGGGTGCGCGCTACTCGATCTACGAAGCGAAGACTCACTTCAGCGAGATCATCCGCCAGGTCAAGCGTCGGCGATCGGTGGTCATCACCGACCGAGGCCGGGAGGTCGCGCAGGTCGTGGGGATCCGGCCGGCGGGCGGGCTGAACGAGCGGCTGGCGTCGCTGCAGGAGGCCGGCATCGTCTCCGGCCCCGTGGCGCCGGGACGCCCGGGCGACCTGAGGCAAATCGGGCGAAAGCCCGGAGTCCTGAAGCGCTTCCTCGCGGAACGCAACCGCTTCTGAGCGTCTGCTACGTCGACACGTCGGCGGTTGTCGCCGTCCTCCTGGGTGAACCCGGGGCGGGAAACGTGCGGGCCGCGCTGGCCCGGTATTCGGCTGCCTACTCCTCGAATCTGCTTGAAGCGGAGCTGCGGAGCGTCCTCGCGCGGGAAGGGCTCGCGTGGCAGCGCGCGGCGGCCGTCCTGACGGGCTGGCACTGGGTGCATCCCGACCGGTCGCTGGGAGAGGAATGTGAGCGAGTCCTGGCCGAGGGTTTTCTCCGCGGCTCGGATCTCTGGCATGTCGCCTGCGCCCTGTATCTCGCGTCGCGGCCGGGCGGGATCGACTTCGTGACCCTGGACCGGCGGCAGGCGCGCATCGCTTCGGCCGTGGGCTTGCGTTCCGTCGGGGTGAAGCCCACCTGACGATCTGATGGGGACGTCCCGAGCGATGGAATCCTTCCACCGACTCTCCAGCACCGTGTGGACTTGGTCCGAACCACACGGAGAAGGGGACCGGACAAGCGAGTGGCATGGATTCGCGGTGCGGACCCCGGAGGGTGCGCTGGCGCTCGTCGATCCGCTGCCGCTCTCCGACGCGGCGATGGCGGAACTGGAAGCGGCCGGGCCGCCCCGCGAGATCTTCCTCACGAGCGCGTGGCACGTGCGCGATACCGAACGGTTGAGGCGGCGGTGGGGATGCCGGGTTCGCGCCCACGAGCTGGGGGCCGGCAGGATCGAAACCGCCATCGACGAGACCGTGCGGGACGGCGACCCGGCGTGGGGCACCGCGCGGGCCTGTCACCTGCCGTTCGTCTACTGCCCGGAAGAGACCGGGCTGCTCATTACGTCGGAGCCTCCGGTGCTGATCATCGGCGAAGCCCTGTGCGGCCCGCGAACGGACATCGGGATTCCGGTCGGTGAAATCGGCATCTACCCAACTCGGCCCATCGCCGACCTTCCCGCGACGGCGGCGATGTTCCGCCGCCTACTCGACCTGCCCTTCGGGGTGCTCGGATTCTGCCACGGGAAGGCCGTCACGGTAGACCCGCGGGGCGCGCTCGAGCGCTTCGTCACCCGGCTGGCGGCCCCGATCACGATCTGTGACTACGACCCGACATGGCCGGCGACGTTCGAGGCGCTGCGCGGCCGCGTGGCGGCCGGCCTGGGCGTGCTGGCCGTCAGGATCGAGCATGTCGGCAGCACCAGCGTCCCCGGGCTCGCCGCAAAGCCCATCATCGATCTCGACGTCGTCGTGTCCTCCCGGAACGAGGTCCCGGCGGCCATCGCAGCGCTCGACCGGCTCGGCTACGTTCACCAGGGCGATCTCGGCGTGCCCGGTCGGGAAGCCTTCCGGGGTCCCGTGACCGTTCCCGCGCATCACCTCTACCTGTGCGCGGCCGACAGCGCGGAGTTGCGGCGGCATCTCGTGTTCCGCGACCATCTGCGTTCGCATTCCGCCGCAGCGGACGAGTATGCCCGGCTGAAACGCGAACTCGCCGCCCGGCATACGGAGGAACGGGACGCCTACAGCCTGGAGAAGTCCGCCTTCGTCGAGGAGATCTTACGCAGGGCGGGAGCCTGAGGCCAACTTCCCCCTGATTCGAGCCGAAACGCGATCCGAATGAACTTTGTTCGCCCGGCCGGTGTCATACGGAACGAAGGCCCTTGATGTCCACTGACCGGGAGCTCATGGACCGCGTTCGGGCGGGGGACGCCGAGGTTTTCGAGGCGGTGTTCAGGCTCCACGGCCCAAAGGTCCGCGGCCGGATTCTGGCCGTGGTCCGGGACGGGGACACCGCCGATGACCTGGTCCAAGAGGTGTTCCTCCGGCTCTGGACCAGGGCTGAGCAGTGGGAGGAGCGGGGGACTCTCGCTGGGTGGCTGATGTTGATCGGGTTCAACCTGGCACTCAACCACCTAAGGGGGGTCCGCCGCCGGCACGAACAACCGCTCGAGCCGCCCGGCGATGCGGTGCCCGATTGGATGATCGACACGGGTTCGCTGGGGCCGGAGGCCCTGGCGGAGACATCCGAGGAACGGGCGCTCCTCCGGTCGCTGCTCGGCCGGCTCCCGGATGAACAACAGGAGGTGGTGCGCATGGTACACGAGGCGGGGATGGAGATCCAGGAGGTGGCGGAGGAGATCGAGATCGCGCCCGGCACGGTGAAATCGCGGCTTCACTACGCGCGGCAGAGGCTCGCGAAGGAATGGAAAGACATCGCGGGAGAAGGAGGAGACCGATGACGCATCCCTGGTACGCCGCCCCGTGGCATCGCGCATCCTACGACCGGTTCGTGGAGGAGCAGCTTCCGGAGCTCATCTCCTCCCGGCTCCCCCTCCAGGCTTGGAGCGCCCCACCGGCCGGCGGCTACGTGCGCCGGGTCTCGCTCACAATCGGCAACGGGAGCGGCATCGGGCATCTCGAGGCCGACCTGCCCCAGCCGGACGCGGACGGCATCTTCGAGATCACGGGACGGCGGTTCGTCGTGGTGCCGATCGCGACCACCGAGCACCTTGAGCGGGCGGAGATCCGGTGCGTGGGCGATCAGCTCCGCGCTTTCATTGCGGCGCGGCTGGGGGATGCGCCTCCCGGAATGCCGTGGGACGATGCCGTCGCACGCACGTGGCTGCCGTTCGAGACCTGGATGCGCGACTTCTTCGACCTGGGCGGCCGCGCCGATGGCCGCGCGCCCGAAGTCCGGGTCAACCTGCTCGACGACACCAACTGGCTCGCCCGGGCCGAGCACCTCCGGCGCATCGTGATCCCGGACCGCGAGAAGGTGATCACGGCGGGCCAGGTGGGGCGGACGGACCCGTTCTCGACGCCGGAAGGACCCAACATCGGGAAGGTCCTGTCGGTGGCCCGCGGCGCCGCGATCCGCGACGGCCGGATCGTGGTCGTGGACAGTGCGCCCGCGGCGGGGCTGTCCGTGACCTCGTCCATGGTTCCACTCGTCGAGCACGACGACCCGAACCGGGCCCTCATGGGCGTCAACATGATGCGCCAATGGCTCGTGCTCCCCACGCCCGAACCGGCGCTCGTCCGGACGGGGAACGAGCCCGATGCGGACCGGGTCTGGTGCGGCCGGAACCTGCTCACGGCCTACGTCTCCTGGGGCCTGGACACCTTCGAGGACGCGATCGCGATCAGCGAGTCGTGCGCACGCCGGCTCTTCACCGACGCCGTCATCGAGCCGGGGGACAAGCTCTCCAACCGCCACGGCGGCAAGGGCGTCGTCAGCCGCATCCTCCCCGACGAGGAGATGCCGCATCTCGCCGACGGCACGCCGGTGGAGCTCGTCTACAGCTTCCTCGGGCTCCAGACTCGCATGAACTTCGGTCAGGTGCGTGAGGCCGTGCTCGGCCGGATCGCGAAGGCCGAGGGGAGACCGGTGGTGGCGCCGCCGTTCGCGGGGCCGAAGGCCGGCGAAATCAAGCGGCGGCTCAAGGCGGCGGATCTGCCCGAGTCGGGGATGGAAGTGCTGCGCCGGGGGAAGAACGGCCCCGCGCTCGCGCGGCCGAGCACGGCCGGCTGGGTCTACTGGGGCGTCACGCACCATCGGGTGCGCGGCAAACTCCATGCGACCACGGGGAAGGAACGGGCCCAACGCCAGGGGGACGAATCTCTCGTCCTGGCCTCCGTGGGAGCGTACGAGACGATTCTCGAGCACTTCAACACGTGCGCGTGCGAACGCAAGGGATCCGGCGGCCTCGCGGCGCAGGTGGCCAAGGGCCCGATCGAGCAAGCCGCGCCCCCCACGCCGTCGTTCGACGAACTCGAGCGCCGGCTCGCCGCCGCGGGAGTCCGGGTCGCGTTCGACGGTGGCCGCGTGAGCTTCTCGCTCGGCGCCCCGCGGGGCGCCACGCTCAAGCTCGCGTGCCCGGTCCGGCACCCGTGGCTCCACGACCGCGACCTGACCGAGATCGGCGCGCTCCCGGATCTCGCCGAGTATCGGGCGCTGGCCGCGGCGAACGCCCAACTCGAACGGGTCCTCGCCAGCCACGCGCCCGAGAGCCTGACGAGCCGCTCACGCGAGAGCCTCGCCCGTTCCGTGCGGTCGCTGTTCGGCGCCCTGGTCTCTCCCGACCACGTCCGGCTCAACGCCAGCACGGCCTTCTCGGGCCGCAGCGTGACCGCCCCGGGGCGGGACCTCACACCGGACCAACTGGGGCTTCCGGACGAGATCGCGTGGACGCTGTTCGGCCCGCACGTGACCCGCGAGCTCGGCGACGGGGAAGAGGTGGCGAAGCGGACGGAGCAGGCGGCGGCCAAGCTCGACGAGGTCATGGCCGATTCCTGGGTGGTCCTCGAACGCGCCCCTGCCGTCATGCCCACCGCGTTCGTCGCGTTCCACCCCGTGCGCGTCCCCGGACGGGCGATCCGGCTGCATCCCCTGATCTGCCTGGCGATCAACGGCGACTTCGACGGCGATCAGGTCGCGGTTTTCCTGCCCCTTACGAAGCCGGGACAGCGGGAAGCCGGGGAGATCCTCTCCCTGGCCGGCCACGTGCGCCGGGACCCCGCGCTGCTCCAGTGGTTCCGCCCCGTTCAGGAAATGGTGTGGGGGCTCGCGGATCTCGGGCGGCAGCCCGGGGGGAAGGAGCAGATCGACGCGGCAGCCGGAATCCCGGTGCCCGTGGCGGCCGGGCTCGTCACCCGCGACACGATCCTCGAGGCTCTGCGCGGCGTGCTGGCGCGGGACGGGATCGAGAAGACGATCGAGGCGCTGGACCGGCTCATGCGGCTCGGATTCGACGCGACGAAGGCATCGGGGGCGTCCATGAGTCCCTTCCTGGGCTCGGGCCTGCCACCGTTGACGGAACCGGAATCCGGCGATCCGCAGGAGTGGTTCCGGTTCGGCGACGCGATCATGGAGCGCCTGGCGGGGATGACCACCTACGACGACCATGACCTCGGCCCCCAGCTCCTCGCGGTCCGGACCGGCGCCCGGGGCAACATGCGGCAGCTTCACCGGATGACCGGTCCGTGCGTCCTCGAGGACTACGACGGCCATCTCATGATCGTCCGCAGCACGTTCCGGGACGGGTACACGGAGGCGGACATGTTCGTCACGGTCCGCGGCGCGCGGCAAGGGCTGGCGGTGGCCGTCGAGGGCTTCGACCTCATGCGGGGGGCCTACGGCGTGCGCAAGCCCTCTCCCCCGGGCGGGTTCAGCGTCTTCGCCCGGGCGATGCGCGCGGACGATCCCGGCCTCGTCTTCGCCCGCGCCGCCGCGAACGGCGAATCGGACCCGCTCACCGACCCCGCCGCCCGGCTCTTCGTGGGGCTCAAACCGTAGGCCGTCGCCTTGCCGAGGAAGAGGAAGCGCCGCTTCAGCGCATCTTCCTCGACCACCCCGCGAGGCGGGACTGCCGGGCGCGGAAGGCCCGCAGGAGGCCGTCGGCCGTCTGCTCGATGCTCCTCCGGTTGTTCGTGTACGGGTCCCGCTTCGTCGCCCGGTTGACCTGGGTGATCCACGCCTTGGGAAGCGCTCGCGCTCCGCGGAGGGCCCCCGACAGTCCGCCCGCCACGGCCGCGAGGCAGTCGGTGTCCCGGCCGAAGTTCACCGCGGCCACGATCGCCGCCTTCGCGTCCCCGCGGGTGAGCGCGAAGAGCGCGAGCCCCTTGGCCACGATCTCGTTCGCCTGCGCCATGCCGTAGTTGTACCAGCCGCCGCCGAAATAGACGGCGTCGAACCGGTTCCGCAAGTCCGCCCAGGACGATGCCTGCGCCGCGAGACCCAGCGCCCGGTCGACGTCGGCGCGCACGGTGTCGTAGCGGGCGTAGAGCTTTGCGCCCTCGGCCCGGTAGGTCGCGAAGGATCGGACGACCTCCAGCACGGACTCGACCGTGGCGCCGGGCAGGCAGGCGGCGGCGATCCCGGCGTTATAGAGGGCGGCCCAGCGCAGCGCGAAGTGGGTCTCGCGGCAGTACACTTTGCCGACTTCGAAGGTGTCGTCGGCGGCCGCGCGGGGGTCGCCGGCGTTGATGAGCCCGATGGAGTGGGAGGCGCGGGCCATCGAGACCACGTTCGGGAACGGCCAGAGCTTGCCGAGTTCCGAGGCCGGGACCCCGGCCTGCGCCATCTCGAGCAGGGAGCGGTCGAAGGCCTCCTGCTTGTAGGTCATCTTGCGCGGCTCCAGGTCGCGGACCCAGACCGCGACGAGATCCTGGGCCAAGATGCGGTCCTGCTTTTCGATGATCGCGGTCGAGATCAGCATTCTGCCGCTCGATCCCGTCCTCGGTCGTGCCGGGCAGCCGGGTCCAGCTCACCTCCTCGATGTAATGGCGGTAGGGGAGGAGGCGGTCGAGCACGCCGTATTGCTCGCGGACCCGGGCGTGCGGCCAGCCCTCCACGACGGCGCCCATGGCCGACCCGGCCCAACTGGCAGCGATGCACCCGCGAAACCGGTCCTGGAGCGACGGTGCGTTCTTCATCGTCGATCGCAGGATAGCAGACCGGGGCCGAGTTCCGCGCGATCAGATCAGCGCCGACGTAACGGTCTCGCGAGATCCATGAATCATCCTCGGGCGGGTTAGGATAGGGTGTGTTTCACGATATTCCGAAATCAATCCTGGACAGGATGCAGCATCTGGAACGGATGGATGCTCTGGACCGGAAGGACGGAACCCCGCGGCTGGCACGCTTGAGGCAGATACCACCGGATACAGGTCGCTTCATTGCAATGCTCGCCGCGAGTGCGCCCGAGGGCGCGTACGTGGAGATCGGGACGAGCGCCGGCTATTCGACGTTGTGGATATCGATCGCCTGTCGCGCGCTCGGTCGTTCAGTCACGACGTATGAAGTGCTTCCCGAGAAGGTGAAACTCGCGAAGGAGACATTCCGAGTGGCGGAGGTCGGAGATTGCGTCCATCTTGTTCATGGGGATGCGAAGCAGTACTTGGACACGATGGACGGTATCTCCTTCTGCTTTCTCGACGCCGAGAAGGAGATCTATGCTGACTGCTATGAAATCGTCATTCCCAGATTGAAGAAGGGAGGACTGCTCGTGGCCGACAATGCGATCAACCACCAGCAGGCGTTGGCTCCGATGCTTGCACGAGCGCTCAACGATGAGCGAGTCGATGCCCTGATTGTGCCAATCGCCAAAGGCGAATTGGTGTGCAGGAAGTTGTAGGGGTCGGCCTATCGAACGGTTCGTGGTCAAGGAAGCTGCGATGATCGTCGGCTACCTGCATGGACGGTCGAGAATGGCGCGGTCAAGTCTTGCGTGCCTCGATACGGTAGAGAGCGGCGAAGAATGAGAGCGGCGTTCCGGATTCCAACCGGTCATGAAGTTCATGCAGACAGCGCCGGTGATCCTTGACCGAGAATCCGGGCACCATCCAGGGCACGGCCTTGAGGTGATACACGATCGCGCCGACATCGGTGTAGACGAGCCGGCCTTGCCATTCCTTGATCGCCACGGCCTGCAATCCCGCGGCCTCGAGTTGGGGCACGTAGGTCGCCGGGGTCGCCCAGGGCCACTGCGGCTTGGCTCCGAACACGGCCAGCAGGTCATGGGCCCACATGCCGTGTACCTGCTGTGTCAGGAACGTGCCGCCGGGAGCCAGGATGCGAGCGATCTCGGGGGCGTTGATGGCGGAGTGCCGGTTGAGCACGAGATCGAACTCCCCGTCGGCGAACGGCCAGGACGCGTCGGGGGAGGCGCTCACGTTGATGACCCGCACGCCGAGCGGGGCCAGCCGTTCCGCGGCCAGCCGGACATTGGGCGGATGGTCCTCCGTGGCCGCGACCTTGACGGGCCACGCCTCCCGCAGCTCGAGCAACCGCTCGCCTCCGCCCGTCCCCAGATCGACGACCGCGGCGGATCGGCGCAGCAGCTCGGCTGCGCGCGCCGGGTACGACCAGGGCGGGTTGTCCTCGAGCAGTCGACCCTTCAGATGCGAGAAGTCCCATCCGGCGAATGGTTCTTGCTCTTCGCGGCGCCAGCTATCCTCAAGCTCGTTGCGGTTCATGGGGAATGGCCTTCATGAGATCAGATTGGGCCGAAGAGTCGCAACCGTTGCCGGCGCGCAGTCTGGTGAGGTAGCATATACATATCGGTATATGATGCCTAACCGGTCATCCTTGCCACCACCGACGGGCCCCGGGGCGCTGGGCGCCCGGCCGTGGTTCGCCACGGCCGACATCGCGCGGGCGCTCGGGATCCGCCGGGAGTCCGCGCGCGTGGCGGCGTCGCGCTGGAGCAGGCGCGGGCTGACGTACAGGCTCAAGAACGATTTCTACGTTCGCGCCGAGGGGTGGGAGAGCCGGGCCCGGGAGGAGCAATTCCGCATCGCGGCGTTCCTCCGTGTTCCGTCGTATCTCTCGCTGCTGACCGCGCTCTCGTACCATGGCGTCTCGACGCAGGTCCAGCGCAGCATCGTCGAATCCATCAGCCTGCGGCGGCCCAGCCGCCACCCGGCCGGGGGCGTGGAGTTCCGCTTCTACAAGACCCACCCGAAACTCTTCGGGGGGTTCAAGCGAGAGGACGGCTACTTCATGGCCTCGCCCGAGAAGGCGCTCGTAGACGCGGTGCACCTGTCCCTGTACGGCTCCTATGGGCTGGATCGGGCGGCGTTGTCATCGCGTCGGCTCGACCGGCGGCGCCTGCTGGCGATGCTGCGTCCGTATCCCGCGCGGACTGTCGCAGCGACGAGGGCACTGTGCGGGATCTGATCGCCCAGGAACGGTTCGAGATGGCCGCACTGGAACAGCTACACTCGGCGCGGCTCTTGTCCCGGCTGGCGTTCACCGGCGGGACCATGCTACGGCTGTGCCACGGGCTCGACCGCTACTCGGTGGACCTCGATTTCTGGGCCGCCGGGCGCCTGAACGCAGCCCGACTGTTTGCGGATCTCAAGCGGGCGATGGGTGGACGGTGGAAGATCCGGGACGCGGCGAACAAGCGATTCACGCTGCTGGTCGAGATCCGGTCGGCGGAGGCCCCGCGCGCGCTCACGATCGAGGTGCGCAAGGACGCGGGAGCGTTCGCGTCGGAACCGGCCATCGCGTTCAGCGCGCACTGGCCCCGGCAAGTGCTCGTGACGGCGGTCACGCTGCCGGACCTGATGCGGCGGAAGGCGGTCGCGCTCCTGGACCGGAAGGAGATCCGCGACGCCTTCGACATGGAGCACATGCTCAAGCGGGGCATCCACGTGGAGGAGACGCCGGATCGGGCGCGGGCATTGCTGGACAAGATCGACACGTTCACCAGGACGGACTATGCAGTCAAGCTCGGATCGCTCCTCGAGCCGACGACGCGAAAGTATTACCTTTCCGCGAACTTCAAGATTCTCGCCGGCGCGCTCCGGGAGCGCATGTCCGCGGAGCGCCCGTGAGCCGGATCGCGGGGGTCGTGGCGTGCTGCCTGCTGGCGGCCGGGCGGGCGGCGGCGGAGGCTGAGGGAAGGGGGTTCGCCGAGGTGCGGGGATCGTCGTACTTTGGCGTCACCGGCGACCGCTGGCAGGCCGTGGAGCGCGTGCGCCCCACGTTCGAAACCTCGTTCGGCGAACGAGTCAAACTGGTCGGCACGGTGGAAGCGGGCGGCGCGCAGGGGCGGGGGGCGCCGGCGAGGTTCAGCCGCGCGTCGGACTACCTCGACGTGGACCGGCTCTACCTCGACGCCTACGGCGAACGCGCTGACGTGCGCGCCGGCCGGCAGGCGCTGCACTGGGGATCGGCGCAGTTCTTCAACCCGACCGATCCCTTCCCGGAGGTTCTGCTGACCGAGCCCTGGCGACCCCGGCGCGGCGTGAACGCGGTGCGAGCGCACGTCGCGCTGGCCGAGCGAACCGATGTGACCGGCGTGGCGGCGCTGGACGACCGGCTGGCAAATGCGCGCGCCGCGGCCCGAGCGCGGACGAACCGCTTCGGCACCGACCTGGCGGTCGTGGGCGCATGGCCGGGGGACTCCGATTGGCTGGCCGGGCTCGACCTCCGCGGGACATTCGGGGTGGGCTGGTGGATCGAGGCCGCACTGCACTCCGCCGGCGGCCGCGCGGAAGAGGCCGCGGTGGGAGCGGACTACTCCTTCCCCGTGTTCGAACGGCTGGTGACCATGGTGCAATACCAGCGGAACGCGGCCGGGCGGACGGGGCTGCCGGGGGTCGGCCGCGACTCGCTGCTCGCCGCCGTCACCGCGCAGGCGACGCCCGAGCTCGGGCTCTCGGTCGCGGTCTTGCGCAATCTCGATGACGACCGCGGGGTCGCGATTCCGTCCGCGAGCTGGGCGGCGACCGATTGGCTCGAAGTCGCGGCCATGGGCTCGATCGTGCTAGGTTCGACGAGCGCCGGGCTGCTCACGGTCTGGACGCGCGCGAGCTTCTGATCATGCCAGGAGGTGCCGATGCCCATCTGTGAACTGCGTCGGGTGACCCGCTCCTACGGGAGCGGCGTCGGCCGCGTGGACGCGATCCGGGAGATCACGCTCTCCATCGAGCCGGGAGAGTTCACGGTGCTCTGCGGTCCCTCGGGCTCCGGCAAGACGACGCTGCTCAACCAGATCGGCTGCCTGGACGCACCCACCGCGGGCGAGCTGTTCCTCGAGGGGCGGCCCACCGCCCGGATGACCTCGGGTGAGCTGTCGCGGCTGCGGGCCGGGAAGATCGGCTTCATCTTCCAGTCCTTCAATCTCATTCCGGTGCTGACGGCGGTCGAAAACATCGAGCTGGCGCTGGAGCTGGCCGGGCGGGCGGCCGGCGCGCGCGAAGCGGCGTTGGCGATGCTGCCGGAAGTGGGGCTGGACGGGCTGGCGCACCGCCGGCCCAGCGAGCTGTCGGGCGGGCAGCAGCAGCGGGTGGCGATCGCCCGCGCCCTGGTCAAGCGGCCGGTGCTCGTGATCGCCGACGAACCCACTGCGAACCTCGACAGCGCGAACGGAGAGCAGGTGCTCGATGTGATGCGGCGGCTCAACGCGACGCTCGGGACGACGTTCATCTTCTCCAGCCACGATCCCCGGGTGGTGGCACACGCGCGCCGGGTGGTGACGCTGGTGGACGGGGCGATCGCGGCGGACGAGGCGCGCGCGCCCGCCCCGGGAATCCGGCCGTGAGGCTCGTCTTCCGGCTCGCGCTCCGCAACCTCGGGCGCAACCGGCGGCGCACTGCGCTCACGCTGACCTCCCTCGTCGCGGGCGTCGGGCTGCTCGTGCTCGGCGAGGCGTTCATCGGCGGGGTGAGCGAGGGGATCGTCGTGGCGTCCGAGAACGGGCTCGTCGGTCATCTGCTCGCGCGGCCCAAGGGGTATCCGACGCAGGGGTTCCAGCATCCGGTGGACAAGCTGCTGGATCTCTCGCCGGCGGCGCGGGCCTTCCTCGACCGCGAAACGGCGGGCTGGACGGAGCGCGTGCTCTTCTCCCCGCAGGCGAGCAACGGCCGGGAGGCGATCCGGGTGCGGGCCATCGGCTACGATCCCGCGCGCGACGAGCGTGTCTTCTCCCGCGCGCTCTGGAAGGTCCGCGGCGCGCTCCCGGGGCCGGGCGCCGACGAAGTCGCCGTGGGGCGCGGCGTGGCCCGCCTGCTCGCGCTCAGCCCCGGCGACCGGATCGTCCTGCAAGTACGCACGCACCGCGGCGCCATCAACGCGCTCTCCGTCGTCGTGTCCGGACTCGTGGCGACCAACAACACGGCGCTGGACGGCACCGGCATCCTGGTGCCCATGCCCCTCGCGCGGCGGCTGGTCGTGGTGGACCGGCCGACCCACCTCTCCGTCCGGCTCGCCACGCGGGAGGGGGCGGAAGCGTTCCGGCCCCGGCTCGCGGCGGCGCTGGGCCCGCGGGCGGAGGTCGTGACGTGGGAGGACGAGGTCCGGGACCTGCTGCGGCTCCAGGCGATCCGACAGAAGGCGCTCGAATTCGTCGTCGCGATCCTGCTCGCGCTGGCCGGGTTCGGAACCGCCAACACGATCCTGATCGCCGCGCACGAGCGGATCCGCGAGGTCGGCACGCTACGCTCGCTGGGGATGACCGAGGAGGCGGTGCGCGGCCTGTTCCTCTGGGAGGGGGGGTTGCTCGGGCTCATCGGCGGCGGGCTGGGGGCAGCGTGGGGCGGCGCGCTGGCAGTGTACTGGTCCCGCCATCCCATGGACTTCGGCCGGATGATGGAGAACCGGGTCGGCGGCGACCTCGCGTTGTCCGCCCTCATCTACACCAAGTTCGATGCCCCGGTCGCCGCCGCGGCGGTGGCCTTCGGCGTCGCGGTCGCGTTGCTGGCCTCCCTCTACCCGGCGCGCGTCGCCTCGCGCCTCGCGCCCGCCGAGGCCGTGCGGGCGGACGGATGAAGCACTCGCTGCTCCGCCTGGCGGCCCGCAACGCGCAACGGCAGCGCGCCCGGACCCTCCTCACCGCGGGGATGGTCGTGGCGGGCGTGGCGCTCCTGATGACCGGCCTCACGTGGATTCACG
>CAYHEI010000005.1:0-3822 GCA_964355385.1 uncultured bacterium
CCGCGCCGCGGCTCAGCCCCGGCGGCGCGCCCCGCTCCGCCAGCCCGGCCCGCAGCCGGTCCGCGCCCCCGGGGGCGCCCCGCACCTGCGCCCCCGGCCGCCACGGGTGCAGCGCGCGCACCCGCCGCCCGTCGTCCGCGATGAGCCAGACGATCATCCCCTCCTTCACCGCGTAGATGTCGAACAGCCACCCGGTTATCGCGGCCACGCAGGCGCTCCCAAAACCCGCTCCGCGCCAGGCACGGCCCGGCGCTCCGCGGTCGGCTCGCTGGCGCTCGCCTCCTCCAGCCGGGCGACCCGCTCCCGCAGCTCCCGCGTCCCCCGGCGCGCCTCCAACAGCATCGCGAGCAGCACCGCTTCCATGGGCGCGGGGCTGGACGCGTACGCCATCGCCGCCACGTGCGTCCGCGCCTCGCGGAACACCTCGTCGAACAGTGCTTGATCTTCCCGCCGCAGCGCCCGCCGGAACTTCCCCCACCGCGCCGCCTCCGCGTCGAACACTTGAGTCGCCGAGGGCAGCGTGCGTCCCACGGCTATGCCTCCTTCACACCCATCGACCGAGCCGGGCTGGATGGCCCTGTGCGAGCGCTGGTCGGCCGGTACGTCGTCGCCGCTCCCACCGGCCCGATTGGACGGTAAGCGAGCGACGAAGCTGTGGTACATTGATGCCGAGGACCGACCAGCGTGACCACCAAGGATGCCTTGCTCCATGAACTCGAGACCGCGCCCGAGCCCCTCCTCCGGGAAGTGCTCGATTTCATCGCCTTCCTGAAAGTGCGGCGGCCGTCCGGCGGGATGCAGACGGCCCTCGCCAGCGAAGCCGTGCTCGCCACCGACTGGATGAAACCGGAAGAAGACGAGGCTTGGAAGGACTTGTAAAGGGCGACCTGGTCGTCGTCCCGTTCCCGTTTTCCGACCTGTCGGCATCGAAACGGCGTCCCGCCCTGGTGCTCGCGGTGCTGCCCGGCGACGACCTGATTCTCTGCCAAATCACCAGCGCCGACTCGGCCGACCAGGACGCGGTGCCGCTGAGCCCGAGCGATCTCGCCGATGGCCGCCTCACCCGTCCGGGATTCGTGCGCCCTCGCCGGCTGTTCACCGGGGTGAAGCAGCTCGCGCTTTCCCGGCTCGGCCGGCTCAAGCCGGAGAAGCTTCGCGCGGTCGTGGCCAAGGCGGTCGAGATCCTGCAGCGGTAGCTTCGGGGCCGCCTCCGCGTCGAACACTTGAGTCGCCGAGGGAAGTGTTCTACCCATGAGTCGGCCTGTCGCGGGCTTCGAGCGGACGCTGGAATGGATGTGGTCCCGCCGTGGACTCGGAGCGGGCGCTAGAGGACCGGTGCGAGATCCCGGCGTGCGACCGCCCGCGGAGACGGTAAGCGAGCGGAGCGAGGGTTGCGGAGCGCAGCTCGCGTCTCCGTCGGAGCGGGCTGTCTCGGGCGCACGCCTGGGATCGAGCACGCCGTCAGGCGAGGTCCGACCCGCACCCGAGAAGAGTCCACGGCGGGACACCGTGACATGATTCCGACATGCCCGCTCCAGTAATCTCATCAAGTCCTCCCTTCCCGATGTCTTCAGCGGCCGCTCGTCCTGCGCGACAAGGATTCCCAGCCCCGCCCGCGCCAGCGCCGCCAGCGCGTCCGCCACCCGTTTCGCCCCCGCCGCCGCCTGCCACGGCTTCACCTCCTCGTCCGCGAGCAGGTCCAGCGGCCCCAGTGCCAGCACCCACGCCGCCCCCACCCGCGCCGCCTCCGCCGCGATGTCCCGTTCCAGCAGCGCCACATACTGCTGCCACGTGAACGCCCGGCTCACGCGTACCGCCGCCAGCATTTCCGCCGCGGGCTTCCCCAGGCGCCGCGCCGCCCGCGCGAGGTGGTACGAATCGAACCGGTTCGCCCCGTCCGCCGCCACCACCCGCTGCCCCCGCGCCAGCAACGTCGCCACGAGATCGTGCGCCACATGCGCCGTCCCCTCCCCCGCCAGCAGCAGCGGGGACCGTTCCCGGATCGCCCCCGCCTCCTCCGGCAGCGCCGGGATCGCAGAAATAGTGTACGAACGTTCACTATCTTGATCGGAGACGGTCAAAGGCCAATGCACGGCGATTTCCTCCTTGAATCAGATCAGACTGCGGAACACCCCCAGCACCTTGCCCGCGATGCGGATGTCGCCACGGACGGTGATGGGCTTGTAGCGGGGGTTGGCGGGGACGAGCGCGAGCGCGCCGGCGGAGCGCGCGAGGCGCTTCACCGTGGCCTCGCCGTCCACGAGCGCGATCACGATCTCCCCGTCCCGCGCGGTCTCGGCGCGGGCGCACACCACGGTGTCGCCGTCCAGGATCCCCGCGCCGGTCATCGAGTCGCCCCGCACGCGCAGCGCGAACAGGTCCCGGCCCCGCCCCCACTCCGCCGGGCAGGGCAGCCAACCCTCGGGGGCCTCCAGCGCCTCGCGCGGCGCGCCCGCCGGCACCCGGCCCAGGACCGGCACCGGCACCATCGAGAGCCCCGGCAGCCGGTAGCCGCCGTGGCGAAACTCCAGGAATCCCCCGCGCAGCAGCGCGCGGAGGTGCCCGAACACCGCGGATTTGTTCACGTCGAAGTGGTCCGCCAGCTCCCCCACGCTGGGCGCGCGGCCCAGGCGCCCCGTGAGCTGCCGGAAGGCCTCCAGCACCCCCCGCTGCCGCTCCGTCGGGCCCCGATGTCGCTCCCGCCGCATGGCCGGATCATAGTGAACGATCGTTACGGTGTCAAGTTCCGCCGGCCCGCGCGGCCCTTCAGATCAGGCGGGGGAGCTCGCGGGAGGAGACCGCCTGCACGCCGGGGGCCAGCGTCGCCAACGCGGCGGGCGCCCGGGTCGGCCAGTGCACCACGTACGAGCGGACCTCGTACCGGGACAGCGACCGCATGAGCCGCCGGATCGGCCCGGCCGCCTCCGGCCGGACGGTCGTGGACGCCTTCGCTTCGAGCCGGGTCTGGGGGCGGCCGCCGCCGGGGACGAGAAAGTCCACCTCCAGTCCCTGCCGGTCGCGAAAGAAATACAGGTCCCGGCGCCTGCCGCTGTTGAGCTGGGCCTTCACGATTTCCGACGCCACGAATCCTTCGAACACCGGCCCGGCGAACGGCGAGCGCAGCAGGTCGCGCTCCGTCGTGATGCCGAGCAGGTGGCACAGGAGCCCGGAATCCGTGAAGTACAGCTTCGGCGACTTGACCAGCCGCTTGCCCAGGTTCTCGAAGTAGGGCGGCACCAGGATGATCTGCATCGTCGTCTCGAGGATGCCGATCCACTCCGAGACCGTCGGAATGGACACGCCCAGCGGCGCCGCGATCGCCGTCCGGTTCAGGACTTGGCCCGCTCGGGCGGCCAGCAGCGCGAGGAACCTCCGGAACGTCGCGAGATCGCGGATCGCCGTGATGGCGCGGACGTCGCGTTCCAGGTAGGTCTGGAGGTACGACCGGAACCACAGCCCCGCGGCGGCGGGCCGCGCGAGCGGCTCGGGGAACCCGCCGTGGACGACCGATACCGCCGGACTCTCCGCGCTCGAGTACGGCAGCAGTTGGAGGACGGCCGCCCGGCCGGCCGTGGATTCCGTGACGCCGCGCATGAGCCCCGCCTCCTGGGAGCTCGTCAGGAACCACCGGCAGGCGCGATGACCTTCCCGATCGGCTTGGTCCGCCCGCGTGCGGACATAATTGAACAATTCCGGCACGTTCTGCATCTCGTCCAGGATCGCGGGCGTGGGCGCCGCGTGAACGAAAGCGCCCCGCGCGCGGCGCCCCCCCCCCCGCACCACCCGGGCCGCCCAAAAAAAAAAAAACGCACCCCCCAACGC
>CAYHEI010000005.1:3832-20301 GCA_964355385.1 uncultured bacterium
TGCATCTCGTCCCGGATCGCGGGCGTGCGCGCCTCTTCCAGGAAGGCGCGCGGATCGCTGCGCACCCGGGCGATCACGTCCGGGTCCTCCAACAAATGATACGAGGCACGCGGAAAGGCGTGCCGCAGCAGCGTCGTCTTCCCGGAACACCGCGGACCCGTCAGGATCGTGACGGGGAAATGCCGGGCGGCCTTCGCGAGTTCGGCGGCGAGGAGACGGGGAACGTGGGCCATGTGTCAATTCTAAACTGTCACTTTAGTATTGGCACCCCCCCGGCGTCCGAGCCGTCCTGGGCGGGCGCGGTCAATACGGCAGGATGGAGACCCCCGGGGTGCCGGTGACGAGGCCGGCGGCCGCCCAGAACGCGGCGGCCACGGATTCCCCCACGACCAGCCCGAGCATGAACGGCAGGATCTTGCGGTAGGCGGCGGCGCCCATGAAGGTCATGACCATGACCTTCGCCAGCCACCCGAGCATGATCGAGAACCAGAACATGTCCATCGCCCACGTGCCACACATCACCAGCCCGAAGGGATGCAGCGGCCACCACAGAAAGCGCGCGCGCATCACCAGCATCCCCGCCGCGAGCGCGCCGCCCACGGCGACGTGCGCCACGTTGACCGGCACGACGCGCCGGTCCCCCGCCCGCAGCCAGTCGTGCGTGGGCGGGTTCTTCTGGTACGCCGTGACGGAGCCGAGGAACCACGTGGGAAAACCGATGTTTGCGCCCTCGTCCATGTTCACGCCGCCGTACTTGTACGAGGTCGCGATCTTGCCGAAGGCGGAGGCACCCACGGCCACGGCCGCGGTCAGCGCGAACACGGCAAGCACTTTGCCCAACGACGCGCGGGCGCTTTCCGCGGCCTTCATCCCGTTCATCACGTACGGCATGAAGATCTCGCGCAGATCGAACATGTGGATCGCCTTCTGCATGATGAGCGCGTTGAGCGTGAACCCGCTCAGCCAGCCGGGGGGAAAGAGCCCCGTCACCAGGTCGTAGGGGATCACGTTGCTCTGCACGAAGATCAGGCCGGACTCGGCCACGATGCGCGTGAGCACGAGCACGATGACCAGGAACATGACGACCGCGATTGCCGCCGCCCACCACTGCGCGCCGGCCAGGAGGAACCATCCCAGCATGCCCGCGATGCCCGCGACGAGCAGGCCCAGCGCCAGCCGCGGCGCGAGGGGGTCCGTCGCGGGATCGGAGCGGCCGGCCCGCGCCCGGCCCCACCATTCGCGCAGCCCCCGGCGCGCGGTCCAGCAGAGGAAGCCGGCGATCACGAGCATCGCCCCGGCCGTCTGGAAGACCGTCACGCGGTCGCTCCACCCGCCCCAGAACCCGGTCGCGCCGGAGCCCAGGAAGGCAATGAACACGAAGCTCGCCCGATAGATGACGTAGAAGAACCACAGTGAGAACGCCATCTCCGTCGTGAGCAGGAAGGTCAAGCCGATCACGGTGAAGTAGATGTTGATGTCCTCGAGGTGCAGCTCGCTCCACGGCCGGTCGGGGAAGAGGCTCCAGCTATACCAGGACATGGGGACCCCGGGCCAGCCCGGGAGGAAGGAGCGCGCGCCGTTCCACCCCCAGATCAGGAGCGGAATGGCGATCCCCGCCCACGTCAACCGGTTCCGGAAGAACGCGTTGAGCGCGCGGCCGGGCGGGGCCTCCTCCGCCATCAGCGCCGGGACCTGCACCGCCGGGAAGATCAGCCGCTCCCGCAGCGACCACTGGCTGAAGAAGATCGAACTCAGGGCGAAGTTCGACGCGTAGAGCAGCGCCATGAACCCGAACCACGCCGCCATCGGGATGAGCCACGCCGCCCACGGCACCGTACCGCCACGCGGCAGGCCCTCCATGAACCACTTGACCGCCTTGTCGTTGGGGTCGCGGCTCAGGACCATCCAGTCCGGGAGATATTTCAGGATGAACTGGCCGTAGTCGTTCGACGGGCTCGCGTAGTACGCGGGCGCGGCCATGTACGACGGGAAGTAGCGCATGAGCCCCGCCGACCCGATGCCGCCCGCGATGCCGATCATGCTCCAGACGAGCATCAGCTCCCCCGCCGCGAGTCCCCGAACGCCGAAAGCTCGCCGCAGCCCGATGTTGACGCCCAGGATCAGCACCATCAGGAGCGCGATCGCGATGTACGGGAAATGGTTGCCGATCAGGAGGGTGTTGTGGAGGTACCAGTCGTTGTACCCCATGACGAGGCTGATGACGAGCGCGCAGAACAGCCCGATCCCGACCGCGCGCCCGGTCACTTCAGTTCGTCAGGCCGACGTAGAGCGCGTTGGGCGGCAGGTCGAAAGAAACCGCGCCGCCGGAACGGGTGAGCTTCAACTCGCCGCCCTTCAATCCGTTGGCGTCGAGCGCCCAGGCATGGGCCAGCGCGGCGTTGCGGATCGTGAGCCGGCCGCGGAAGCGCTCCACTTGCCACGGAGCCCGGCCCACCGCGACGATCTCCTTGCCGTGATAGGTCGTCTTGCCGTCCCCGCTCTTGTAGTCCGCGTCCTTCTCCTTCCAGCCCGTCGGGCGCTCCGTGGTCCCGAGCTGGACGAGGACCCGGCGCGCATCCCGCAAGGGGGTGCCGTCGAGCGCCACGACGATGACCGACGCGTAGGGGTTCCGGCAGATGAGGGTCAGGTCCTTCGTCTTGACCTTCTCCGTTTTGGCGAAGAACCCGCACGCGCCCTGCGCTCCGGGCGCGTCCAGCACGCAGAAGCCCCGGCCCCAGTCGAACGTGATCTCGCCGGTGTCCGCGCGGACGATCTTCTTCTTGTGGTCGATGTACGTCCCCAGCTCGAGCGTCCGCGTCTTCGCCGGATCGCCGCCGTACACGGCCTCGACGGGGCCGACGAGGAAGGCGAGCGGGTCCGCGCCGGTGCGGAGATCGGCCCGCTTGATCCCCTCCCCCGCGAACCGGCTGGGGTCGAACCCTTGGTCTTCCGCGATCAGGGGATACGCGCGGGACCACAACTGGTCCAGCGCGCGCTCCTCGTGCACCGCGGGCTCGCCCTGGCGGACCAGCCTCGTGCGGTAGAGCCAGGCGGCGGCCGGGAACTGCCCCAGCTCGACGGGCGTCCCGATCTCCCACTTGCCCATCGCGCGGAGCCAGTCCCGGTCGTCCCCCGGCTGCTTGGGCTCCTCCCATTCCGCTTCGCCCTGGTTGAACCAGTAGTAGGCATCCACGCCGGAGAGTGACGTGTACGCGGCAATGAGCAGCGCGCCCTCGGACTGGTACGGCGTGGGCGGGACCCAGTGGGACTCCGTGACGAGGAGCGGCCGCCCGACGACCTGTTTCAGGCTCACCGGCAGCGACCGCGGGTCGGTGAGGACCGAGCCGGGCGTGTACCGGTCGCCGGGATCCACCGCCCACGCGGTCCGCGGCCCCTGGTGGTGGGTCTCGTCGTAGTACCGGTTCACGGCAATCACGTCGCACGCCGTGTACGACCAGCGCTCGACGTCCCCCAGCCGGATGTTGTCCGCCGTGGTCCAGTTTCCGGCGTTGATGAGCTGCTGGCACTTGAGCTCCTCGCGGTAGAACCGGGCGATGTCGCGGTTGAAGTCGTACATCGTCCGGCCGAGAAACTCGAGCTGGTCGGCGAGGCGCTTCGCGACGCCTCCCGTGCGGTCCTGCGTCAGCTCCCAGACGTGCAGGAGCCCGGCGATCCCGCGGTCGAACGCGTCGCCTGCGTCGGCCGCATCGTCCCACGCGGCCTTCGCCTGGTCGAGCGAACTATATTTCTTCTTGAGGAAGTCCCCGTAGAGCCGGCCGAGCTTGTCCTTCTGCTTCCCCTTGATGTTCGCCACCGTCCAGAAGAGCAGCGAGTCTTCGTTCTGGATCTGGATGATCGCGACCGCCGGATCCTTCGCCAGCGGGATGCCGGTGTGCGGGTTCGGCGGCGCGTACAGCGCGCGCACCCACGCCCGGTACCCCTGTTGCATGGTCTTGTCGAAGAAGAGCAGGCCGAGCGCGTCCTGGTCCTCGTCCCCCTCCACCCCCCAGCCCGCCAGGACTTTCTCCTTCTCGCGCTGGACGGGTACCGCCCAGTACGGCGAGATCGTCGTGTAGATGCCCTCGGCTTTCATGGCCGCGACCAGCTTCCAGCAGCGCTCGATCGCCTCGTGATCCGCGTCGATGAGTTTCGAGCCTTTCCCCCGGGGACAAATCTGCGCGTGGTAGCGGACCATGTTCACGCCGCGCTTGGCAAGCCAGCGGGCGTGGTGCCACAGCTCGTCCAGCGGGAGATCGCCGCCGCCGTCGCCCACCGCCCAGAACCGCGCGGGCGTGCCGTCACCCAGGACGAAGTCGTTCCCGTCGGCGGACAGGCGGACGAACCCGTGCTCGCCCGCGGTCTTCTCGTTCAGGGAGCGCAGGTCGAAGAACGCCTCCGGCGCGAACGCGTCCCGCACGGGACGGAAGTCCCAGGTCGCGGCGGGGGCGGCCGCGACCGCGCTCGCCGTCCAGCCCGCCAGGAGCACCGCGATCGCTCGCCGCATCCCGCGATGATACGCGCCACGCGGGATCAGGGCAATACGCTGGGGGGGGCCTTGCCGAGCAGGAGCCCCGTGACGGTGAAGGCGCCCGCGATCAGGAACTCCCCCAGCGCCAGACCGAGAAAGAGCGGGAGCAGCCGCCGGTAGGCGACGGCGCCGCCGAAGCGCATCGTCCCGGCCTTCGCGAGCCAGCCCAGCAGCAGCGAGAACCACATGCCCCCCCAGTACATCACCCAGATCGTGGCCGGAATGACCGCGATCGGGCACAGCGGCCACCACGCCAGCCGCTCGCGCAGCACGATCGCCACGCCCATCAGCGCGGCGCCCAGGCCGACGTGCGCCGCCGCCACCGGCACGGCACGGCGGTTCCCGACGTGCACCCACGCGTACTCGGGCGGGTACTGCCGGGCGCTGGCGGCATCGCCGATGAACCACTGCGCGGCGAACACGTTCTGCCAGAAGTCCATGTTGACCGCGCCGTACTTGTACGAGGTGGCGATCCGGCCGTACGCCGAGGCGCCGAGCCCGACGGCCGCGGCCAGCCCGAACGCCGCGAGGGCCGGACGGGCCCGGAGGCGCGCGGCGTCGCACGCCTTGAGTCCGTTCAGGAGATACGGCAGCAGGATCTCCCGATACTCCTGCATGAAGACGCCGCGCTGCATGAGCAGGCCCGCCGCGGTCGGGCCGGTGATCCAGCCAGCTGGGACGAGGGCGGTCAGCAGCTCGGTCGGAAAGACGCCTCCGGCGGCGACCAGGAATCCCGTCTCGGCGACCAGGCGCGTCAGCACGATGACCACCGCCGTGAAGGCGACCGTCACGAAGAGCGCCGCCCACCAGCTCATCCCTCCCGCCGCCAGCCACAGCGCCATGCCCGCGAGCCCGGTCGCGACCAGCGCGAGGAGCGCCCGCGGCGCCGCCCGGATCGCGCCGCGCGCCGTGAACAGCAACGAGGCGCACAGGACCAGGATCGCCCCGGCGGTCTCCTGCACGGAAAGCCGGGTGCTCCAATCGCCCCACAATCCGGTCGCGCCCGAGCCCAGCCAGGCGATCCACACGAAGCTCAGCCGGTACAAGATGAAGAACACCCAGAGCGAGAAGGACAAGGCCGCGGGGAGCAAGAAGGTCAGCCCGATGACGGAGAAGAAGACGTGCGCCTGCCCCAGGCTGAATTCGCTCCACGGCCGATCGGGAAAGAACCCGGATGCGGACCAGGCGAGGGGGATCGCGGGGCCGCCGGGCCAGTACGTCTTGAGACCGTTGAACCCGTGGATGAGTAGCGGCACGCCGAGGCCCAGCCAGAGCAGCGGCCGCCGCAGGAAGTTGTTGAGCGCGCGCCCCGGAGCCGCTTCGCGCGCCAGCTCGATGGGCAAGCGCACCAGCGGGAAGAGCAGCCGCTCCTGCCGCGCCCACGCCCCGTACAGGAGGGCGGCGAGCCCGAGCATCGCCGCGCAGAGGAGCAGGGCGAACGCGCCCCACGCCGCGAGCGGCACGACCCACGCGCCCCAGGGCACGCGCTCCCCGCGCGGGAGCCCCTCCATGAACCACTTGACGGCGGGAGCGGAGCCGTCCCGGCTCACGACCATCCAGTCCGGCAAATGGCGCAGCAGCAGGGAACCGGCCTCGTTACTCGGAGAGGCGTAGTGCGCCGGCATCACCATCCAGGGTGGAAAATACCGCATCATCCCGCACGACGCGATGCCGCCGGCGACGCTCGTCATTCCCCAGATCAGGAGCAGCTCCCCCGCCGCGAGCCCCCGCGCGCGGAACCACCGGCGCGCCGCGGCGTTGACGCCGAACACGAGGCTCGCGAGCAGCACCGCCCCCACCATGGAGAAATGCGTACTCGTGAGCAGGGTATTCTCGACGTGATCGTTGTACCCGTTGGCGAGCGAGACTCCGAGAGAGCAAAGGAGTCCCAGGCAGACCGCCCGGGCTGACACTCCGTTCAGAGTTCACCCGCCTCTATCAGCAACTCGAGCGGGTACCGGTCCTGCGCGAGCGGCAAGTCCACGCGCCGCCGCAACCGGGCCGACTCGTGCACCGCCATGACCACTTCCTGATCGGCGAGCGCCGAGTCCCCCGCGAGCGGGTGCGGCGCGCCCTCGCGCACCATGCGCGCGAACTGCCGGGGGATGAACCCGGGATCGGGGGGGTCCATCGCCACCGCGGGACGATACCCGCCGGCCTCCCCGTCCTGGATCAGCAGCGTCTCGCCCGCCTGGTCCCCCGCGCGCCAGAGGCGCCCGCCGGTGCCGAAGACCTCGATGTCCTGGTAGCCGCGCCCCCGCGGCTGGAAGCGGCCCGTGAACAGCTCGGCCCGCAGCCCCTCGTCGAACTCGAGGATCGCCTGCGCCCCCGACTCGATCGGATGGCCGTACCGCCAGCCGCCGGAGACGTCATAACCGCCGCCCCGCGGCTCGGCGGGGTTGGGCCGGTCCCGGACGACCTGGCCGAGGACCCGGCGCACCGGCGCGTCGCCGGTCAGCCAGCGGATCGAGTCGATCGCGTGCGTGCCGTCGCTGAGCAGGTCGCCGGCGCAGGAGCCCCGGATCAGCTCCACCTTCCCGATCGCGCCCGCGATCATCAGCCGGCGCATCGTCGTGTATGGCGGCTGCGTCCGCCTCTGGTGGTTCACGGCGAGCGCGCACCCGCGCGCCCGGCACGCCGCGACCATGGCGCGCGCGTCCCCGAGGTTCACCGCCATCGGCTTCTCGCAGAACACCCCCCGCGCCCCCGCCTCCACGGCGGCGAGCGCCAGCGCCGCATGCGACGCGGTGCCGGTGGCGATCACGACCACGGCGGAGCGGACCTCGGCCAGCATCCGGGTGAAGTCCGCGAACACCGCGGCGCCCGGCAGCGCGGCGGCGAACTCCGCCGTCCGGGCGGGATCCAGATCGCACCCCGCCACGACCCGGAAGTCCGGGCACGCCGCGAACGCCTTCGCGTGGGAAAGACCCATGCCGCGCAGGCCGACCACGGCGACCGTCAAGGGCGTCATGCTTTCAACGGCGGCGGCAGGCTGCGCACGAAGGCCAGGCTGCGCTCGAAAGCCTCGACGGGGTCGTTGCCCTTGAAACTGGGTGGGATCAGCTCGATCTCCATCGTCAGTCTGCCGGGATCCGGCGCGAACCGCAACAAGAGATCGTACGCCTCGCGCAGCGGCACGTCGCCCTCCCCGATCACCGCCGCTCCCACCTCGAAGTGCAGCGGCCGGGCCTCGGGCCGGGGCGCCACGACGTGGTCCTTGAAGTGCGTGCCCACCGTGAACGGCGCCGCCTCGCGCACGGCGGGCAGCGGCGCCTCGCCGATCAGGTACGTGTTCCCCGTGTCGAGAAAGATGCCGAGGTGCGGCACCCGGCGGCACAGCGCGGCCAGGTCGGAGCAGTAGTAGTCGCCGTGATTCTCGATCCCGAAGGGGATCCCCAGCGCGTGGCACCGGGCGGCAACGGGAGCGAGCGCTTCAGCGAGCAGGTCCATCTGTCCGGGCAGCGCGGGGGCGCGGGTGAAGCGGTGCACGGTCCCCCCGCCGGTCGTGACGAGCGGGCACCGAGCGAGCGGCGCGTACCGCTCGAGCTTCCCGAGCAGTTCGTCGGTCCGCCGCCGCAGCGCCGCGCGGTCGGGGTCGAGCCAGCCGGCGCCCACGATCAAGTGCAATCGGAGATCATGGTCCGCGAGATACCCGCGCAGCCCGTCCCGCTGCGCGGGGGACAGCCGGTCCAGCTCGTCCAGCCCGACGCCGGTCGTGGTGAGGCCGTAGTGCGCGAGAAACTTGAGCCGCGCCATGAGCGGATCGGCGTCCCGCGTCAGGAACTGCCCGGCCCACACGAGCGCATACCCCCACGTCATCGGCGGCGCACCACGATGATCGGCCGGCGGATCTCCCCGGTGGCATTGAGGGGCCGCGCGAGGTCCCAGTCGTGCCACCAGCCGACGAACTCGAAATCCGGGCGCCCCGCGATGAAGATCCGGAACTCCTGGGGATGGATCGCGCGGCGGATGCTCTCCTGGACGATCGTGGAGCGCTTCCCGCGGTCCTTCACCTCCAGCTCGATCCGCTCCCGGTACGTCTGCTCCATGACGTTCTCGCTCCGCTCGGACCAGGTCGTCCGGATCCACAAGCCGTCCGCCTCCATGTCCCAAGTTTCTTGCGGATCGGACTTCGCCCAGGTGTGGATGCACCAGTCCAAGAGATACAGACCACCGGGGCGCAGCGCCGCCGCCACCGAGTCGAAGTGCGAGACAAGCTCCGCGGTGCTGGTGACGTAGAGCGAGCCGAGCATGATGCACGCGAAATCCACCGGCTCCGGCAGCTCGAACCGGGCCAGCTCGCCGCGCACGAGCTGGACCGTCGCGCCGGCCCGCCTTGCCTTCTCCGCCACGTACGCCAGCATCGCCTCGTTGCGGTCCAGTCCGACGTAGCGGCGGCTCCGGTCCAGCCACTCGAGCAGGTGCGGCGCGTTGCCACACGCGAGCTCGAGCACGGTCGCGACCGGGATCCGCGAGTAGCGCGCGATGCACTCGTCCATCACCTTCGCCTCGGCCGGGATGTCCCGCCACGCGAACGCCAGCTCGTAATAGCGGGGGTGGTCGTAGACGCGGTCCATGCTGGTAATAGCCGGATTGTACGCGATAATGGCTGCTCATGAAGATCGTCGTGACGGGCGCCGCGGGTCGGTTGGGATCGCAGGTCTGCCGAAGGCTGGCCGGCGGGCCGCACGAGGTTCGCGGAACCGACATGCGGTACCGCGGGGACGTCGGGGTCCCGGTCGCGGTCGCCAACCTGCTGCAGCGGGAGTCGTGCTACGGGCTCCTGGAAGGGGCCGGAGCGGTCGTCCACCTGGGAAACCATCCCTCGCCCTTCGGGCGCAACGCCCAGATCGTCTTCAACGAGAACGTCACGATGAACATGAACGTCCTCCAGGCCGCCTCCGAGGTGGGCGTCAGGCGGGTCGTGTTCGCCAGCAGCGTCCAGGCCATCGCCGGCTCGGCCAAGATGGGCGATTCCCCCCGCCGCAGTCGCCTCCCCTACCTGCCGCTGGACGGCGACGTGCCCGCGAACCCCGGCAACCCCTACGCGCTCAGCAAGGCCGTCACCGAGCGAATGCTCGACTACTACGCCGTTCATCACGGCATGGAAGCCGTCGCCATCCGCTTCCCGCTGCTCTTGACCGAGGAGGACGCGGATCGGCAGCTCGCGCGGGCCGGGAACTGGACCAGCTCGCCCTGGGCCAACCTCGACGAGGGCTGCTCCTGGCTGCCGGTCGCGGAGGCGGCCGACCTCGTGGCGAAGGCGCTGGACGCCGCGCTGCCCGGGTACCGCGTGTACTTCCCCGCGCTGCGGGAGAACTATCTGAAGAAGCCCGCCGAAGACGTCGCCCGCGAACTGTATCCCGACGTGCCGCGCACGGTAGCCGGCAAGCCGCTCGAGCTCCTCGTGGACACCGCGCGCATCACCGCCGAAACCGGCTGGTCCCCCAGCCGCTAGCCCGCATTATTCACAAACCTTTCGGTGCTGCGCACCTTGCTCAGGGCTAGCCCTGAGCGAGGCCCCGCCGGGGCCGAGTCGAAGCCCTTTGGGGCGGATTGTTCATGAAGCACGAAGTGGTTCATGAATAATCCGGGCTAGGTCAAGGCCGGCCCAGGCTCCCGTCGGGGAGACGGGCCTGGGTCCACACGATCGGCCCGTTGACGCACGGAAACTTCGCGGCCGCCGCCTCGTCGAGATCCACGCCCAACCCCGGTTTCGCGTTCGGATACAGGTAGCCGCCCCGCAGCTCGGGGCAACCGGGAAAGACTTCGCGGGTCGCGTCGTTGAACGGCGTGAACTCCTGGATGCCGAAATTGGGCGTGACGAGGTCCAGATGCAGGTTCGCCGCGTGGCCCACCGGGGACACGTCCCCCGGCCCGTGCCACGCCGTCCGGACGCCGCACAGCTCGCCCAGCGCGGCCGCCTTGCGCGCCGGCGTGATCCCGCCGATCGCGCTGACGTGCATGCGCATGAAGTCGATCAGCCGCCCGGCCACGAGCGGCACCCACTCGGCGGGATGCACGAACAGCTCGCCCATCGCCAGCGGCGTTACGCACGCCCGGCGGATGTTCGCAAACCACGCGAGGTCCTCGGGCGCGAGCGCATCTTCGAGGAAATAGAGCCGCAGCGGCTCGACTTCCTTCGCGAACGCGACGGCCTCGGAAGGCGCCAGCCGGGAATGAATGTCGTGCAGTAGCTCGACCCGGTCGCCGAACGTCTTACGGACGTGCTGGAGCGCCGTGAGCGCGGTCCGGGTGTATTGCACGGGATCGTAATATGCGCCCGGGAGCGCGCCATCCGGCGGGGGCACAGCCGGCTTCTCGCCGCCGTATCCGCTGCATTGCACCCGGACGTGGCGGACACCTTCGTCGAGGAACTTCCCCACTCGCTCCGCGATGGCTGCGGGTTCCTTCCCATCCGCGTGCCGGTAGATCGCCGCGGCTTCCCGGCACTTTCCGCCCAGCAGGTCGTACACCGGCATCCCCGCTCGCTTGCCCTTGAGGTCCCACAACGCCATGTCCACGCCCGACACGGCGTTGTTGAGCACCGGGCCGTGCCGCCAGTAGCCGTGCACGTGCATCAGCCGCCAGAGATCCTCGATGCGGTCCGCGTCGCGCCCCACCAGGAGCGGCTTGAGGTGGTCCTCGACGGCGGAACGGACGGGGAGATACCGCTGCGTGAACGTGGCGCAGCCCAGCCCGTAGAGCCCCGGCTCGGACGTTTCCACCTTCACCACGACGAGGTTGATTCCGGCCGGGGCGGTGAGGATCACCCGCACGTCCCGAATCGTGATCATGCGGGGTCCAGCGCGATCGCCTCGAAATCCATCAGCCGCCGGAGCGGCGGGCGATCCCCCCGCGGCGGGCGGCGGCGCGGACGGCGGCGGCGAGGGCCGGCACGACCTTGGGGTTGAAGACCGACGGCACGATGTAGTCCCGGTCCAGCTCGGCGGGGGCGACGGTCGCGGCTAGCGCGCGGGCAGCCGCGAGTTTCATGGGCTCGGTGATCGAACGCGCGCGCACGTCCAGCGCTCCCCGGAAGACCCCCGGAAAGGCGAGCGCGTTGTTGATCTGGTTGGGATAGTCGGACCGGCCGGTCGCCGTGACGGTCACGTTCCGCGGCAAGTCCTCGGGCCGCACCTCGGGGACCGGATTCGCAAGCGCGAACACGATCGCGTTGCGCGCCATCCGCTTGAGGTCGCGCGGCGCGACGACGCCGGGCCCGGACAGCCCGATGAACACGTGGCTTCCCTTGAGCGCCCCCCCGATGGGACCGGTGACTCGCCGGGGGTTCGTGCGGGCCGCCAGCCACGTCGAGGAGGCGTTCATGTGCACGGGCCGTCCCCGCCAGATCGCCCCCGCACGGTCGTAGACCGTGAGGTCCCGGACCCCCGCGGCCAGGAGCATGGCGCTCACGGCGCGGCCGGCCGCCCCCGCCCCCGCCACCACCACGCGGAGCCCGGCGAACCGCCGGCGGACGAGCTTCAGCGCGTTGATCAGCCCGGCCAGCACCACGATGGCGGTCCCGTGCTGGTCGTCGTGCATCACGGGCAGGTCCAGCTCGGCCACGAGCCGCTCCTCGATCTCGAAGCAGCGCGGCGAGGAGATGTCCTCAAGGTTGATCGCGCCGAAGACCGGCGCGACGCGCTTCACGGTCTCCACGATTTCGTCCGCGTCCTGCGTGGCGAGGCAGAGCGGAAAGGCGTCGATGCCGGCGAACTCCTTGAAGATGGCCGCCTTGCCCTCCATCACGGGGAGCGCCGCCAGCGGCCCCAGGTTCCCCAGCCCGAGGATCGCGGAGCCGTCCGTCACGATCGCCACGGTGTTGCGCTTGATCGTGAGCGACCACGCCTTTTCGGGCTCCGCGCCGATCGCCGAGGACACCCTTCCGACGCCCGGCGTGTAGACCATCGACAGGTCGTCGCGGGTCTTGATGGGATTGCGCGACACGACCTCGATCTTCCCGCCGAGATGCAGCAGGAACGTCCGGTCGGAGACGTGCATGACCTTGACGCCGCCGATCCGCCGCACCGCGGCCGCGATCCGCCCGGCGTGCCCCTCGTCCGCCGCGTTGACGGAGAGGTCACGGACGACCCGCTCCGGGCTCGCCTCAACGAGGTCCACGGCGCCGATGTCACCCCCCGCCCGGCCGATCGCGGACGTGATCCGGCCGAGCATGCCGGGACGGTTCACGATCGCGAGGCGGATGGTGATGCGGTAGGAGGGGCTGAGCCTACCCGGTCGGGCCATGCGGGACATTATAGGTCTCCGGCCGGGGGCCCTGCGCGACCACGGCACGGACATCAAGATGGCTGGTATGTTACACTTTGATGCATGAGGACCACGGTGCGGCTCAATGACGACCTGCTCCGGCAGGCCAAGAGAATCGCCGCCTCCACCGACCGGACCCTGGCGGCCGTGATCGAGGACGCGCTGCGTGCGGCACTGTCGGCGACGGCGGCGGGGCCGGCCCGTCGGAAGGTGAAACTTCCCATCGTCCGGGGCCGCGGCCTCCAGCCCGGCGTGGATCTCTCCAGTAATGTCGCGCTGTACGACCTGATCGACCGGCACGATGCGGCTCGTTGACGTCAACGTCCTGGTCAATGCATCGCGGGAGGACGCACCGCACCACCGTCCGTGTCACGCGCGTGTGGAGCGTATCGTGAGTGAGAACGAACCGATCGGCCTCTCGGACATCGTGCTGAGTGGATTCATGCGCATCGTAACGCATCCCAGGGTCTTTCATCCTCCGACCACTTTCGCGGAGGCCGCCACATTTGCCGACACGATCCTCACCCAGCCGCATTGCCATCGGATCGTGCCCGGATCGCGTCATTGGGACATCTTCAAGGACCTCTGCCAGAAGACCGAGGCCAAGGGGACCCTGGTCATGGACGCTTATCTCGCCGCCTTGGCCATAGAATCCAACGCCGAGTGGATCAGCCTGGACCGGGACTTCTCCCGCTTCCCGGGCCTCCGCTGGACGACGCCCTAACGAGCGGGAGCGCGCTCGGCCTGCGCACAATGGATATCCACTTCCCCCTCGCGGAAGCCATGCCGTGGAAGGGTATCATCCAGGCCATGCTCTGACACGAGGGTCCGGGGATCTGCTTTCGTGTCATGCTCTCCGGCCCGTATGGCCCGAGATCGCCTCCATGGCGGTGCCTGGGAACGCACTTGGCGGAGCACTACGCCAAGGATACCTTCGCGATCTGGACGCTATACGACCGGGGCGACCACCTGTCCCAAGGGAAGGGCATGGTTCCCGAGCCCGTGCAGAGCCGAGCAGACACGGTGGAACATGCGCTCGCCGGGATGTTCGAGAAGCCGACACTCATCCTCACCGGCGACTCCGGTCCTGCGGCCGACCTGCTTCGGAAACGCGGACGCGTGAAGCTCAACGGCAACGACTCGGTTCTCGAGATGACGGTCGCCGACCAGGCCGACGCGGTGTTCTTCTTTCCCGAAGCCTCGCTTCCTCGCCCGGGCGCGCGCTAAGGCTGGTAGAATATCGGTATGAACAGAGTCATACCTGCCGGGCGCGTGGTCAAGACCGCCATCAGCTTGCCCTCGGAGACGTTCGCGCTGGGAGAGAAGCTCCGGCGCAAGACGGGCGCGTCACGAAGCGGGCTCTACGCGGTCGCCCTGCGCGCCTACGCCGAACAGCTCACGCTGCGCGAGGCTGAGGCGCGGTACGTGGCCGGGTACGCAGCGCACCCCGAGGACGCGGCGGCGTCGGAAGGGGCGCTGAAAGCCTGGGCCAAGTCGCAACGAAGCGAGCGCTGGTAGCACCCCGTGCGCCGCGGTGAGGTGTGGTGGGCGGAACTCCCCGAACCGGCGGGACGCCGCCCCGTCGTCCTCCTCACCCGTGACAGCGGCATCGGCGCTCGCCAGCTAGTCTCCGTCGCCATCGTCACCCGGACGGTCCGGCACATCCCCACCGAGGTCTCCCTGGGAGCCGCCGACGGTATGCCGAAGCCGTGCGTCGTCAACGCCGACACCATCCAGACGATTCCGAAGACCACGCTGGTCAACCGCGTGACGGTGCTGTCGAAACTCCGGATGCAGGAACTCGCCCGCGCGGTCGAGTTCGCGCTCGCCCTCGGCGAATAGGGCTAGCGTCCGGCCTGCGGCCTCCAATACCGACTGCCATCGGCCGTGCGGTTCAGCAGGCCGCGATCCACGAGTTCACGGCGCAGCAGGGCGTAGTCGTCGAACCGGTGGAGCGCGACGATGAGCGCGTTCACTTCCTTCTCGGAGTAGTCCTTCCCCGCCGCGAACCGGGTCGCGAGATGTTCCACGACCAGCCGCTTGTCCCGCTCCTTCTCGGGCCACGACACGATGGCGTCCTTGGCGTCGAGATGCCTCGCGAGCGCCAGGCGCTCCTCCGGCACGAACAACGCCGCCAGCCGGGTGAGCTTGCTGACGATCAGGTCAGGTGTCTCTGCTGGTCCGGACGGCTCGCACTTGGCGTGCGGCCCCCGGCGGACCCAGGCGGTCCGCCAGCCGGCCCGGCGCGCGGGGCCGATGTCGTTGTCGAGCCGGTCCCCCACCATGAGCAGCGACGCGGGCGGGCTGGCGGCGCGCTCCGCGGCATATGCGAACAGGCGCGGGTCGGGCTTCGCGAAGCCACAATCGGCCGAACCGAGGACGAGATCGAAGAGTCCTCCGAGCCCGAACCCGTCGAGCCGCTCCGTCAGCCCCTTGCTCTGGTTCGCCAAGACGCCGAGTCGCATCACGCCGCGCAGCGCGCGCAGGGCCGGGCCCGCACCGCGGTAGAGCCGGGTGACCTCGTGATCGAAGGGGTATCGGCCGCGCTCCGCGGGCGGCAAACCGCATTCCTCCAGGATCCGCGCGAAGGGATCGGGCACGCGCGCGGTGAAGCCCGCTTCATAGCGCCGGAAGAGCTCGGCCGCCTCCGGCCCCACTCCGCCCGGCATCGCCCGTCGCACGGCGTCGAAACGCTTGAGGTGCGCCGGCATCTCGTCCACCAGCGTCCACCCCACGTCGAAGAAGATCCAGGCCGGGAGCGGAAGCGGGTCCATGACCATTCCATGATACCGGCGAGGCTAAGATAGGCGCATGCGCGAAATGACCCCCGTGCCCGTCCGCAGGATGGCGGCGATGAACCGCCGCGTCTGGAACGACATTTCCGACCCCTGGCAGCGGCGGCGCGAGAAGGAATTCGACTGGCGGCACTTTCGACGCGGCGGCACCGCGCTCAGCGCCGACGCCCACCGGGTGATGGGGTCCGTGCGCGGAACGACGCTGCTGGACATGCAGTGCGGCAGCGGAGAAGCCGCGCTGTCTTGGGCGAACCGCGGCGCGCGAGTCACCGGGGTCGACGGCAGCGAGCGCCGGCTGGCCGAGGCCCGTCGTAAGGCGGACCTGGCGGGGCTGCGCGTCGGGTACGTCCGGGGCAACGTGGTCCGGCTCCCCTTCCGGCCCGCCTCGTTCGACCGGGTGTACACCGGGGGCGGCATCGTCGCATGGATTCCCAACGCGCGTGCCTGGGCGCGCCAGATCGCCCGCGTGCTCAAACCGGGCGGGAAGTTCCTCTATTGGGACCGTCATCCCTTCACGCTCTGTCTGGTGGAACGGAAAGGGGGAAAGCTCGCGCTGGGCGGAGCGCGGGGCGGCTACTTCGACAACCGTCCGCTGGTCTATTACGGCATGACCCAATGGATGAAGCGGCCGAAGCTGCTCCCCCACGTCGAGCGGAACTGGAAGCTGATGGATCTCTTCAACGCGCTGGTCGGCGCAAATCTGCGACTTGTTCGCGTCGAGGAGATCTCGCCGCCGCGCCGCCACACCAATCTCTACGACTCCGCCCCCCGCGGCCAGGAGCGCGCCTACCCCCGCCCGCTGCGCATGGCGTGGGAGCAAACCCGGCGGTAGCTCCGCTTCAGCTTCCGGTCTCGACGGAGAACTTGCGCCGGAT
>CAYHEI010000006.1:0-6392 GCA_964355385.1 uncultured bacterium
TCAGATCAGCATCGACGGAACAACGGATTCAGATTCATGAATCATCCGGGTTAGGTGACGACGGCGTGCTTCTCGAGCGCCTTCTCGTTGAGGATCGTGACGCTGCGGCCTTTCACCATGATGATCTTCTTCTCCTCCAGTTCCGTCAAGAGGCGGATCACGGTCTCCTGGGCCAGCCCCGCCAGTTCGGCGAGGTCGAGCCGGGTGAACGGCATCTTCAGCACGACCCCCTCCTTCGACGGCGTCCCGTAGGTGGCCCGGAGCATCACGAGCAGCTCGACCAGGCGTTCCCGGCTCGACTTCATCGCCATGTCGCGGGCCTTGTCCTCCGCGAGCCGCACGTCCTGCGCGAGCTTCGTGAGCATCTTGAGCGCGAGCACCTGGTGCTTGGCCAGGAACTCCCGGAACTTCGCTTCCTCGATGTACGCGAGGCAGGAATCTTCCATCGCTTCGGCCGTCGCGGAGTAGGGCTCCTTCGACAGGAGCGCCCGGTAGCCGAGGATGTCTCCCTGATGGGCCAGCCGGGTCGTGAGCTGGTGGCCCTTCGAGTCCGACTTGTAGATCTTGACGCTGCCGGCGCACACGATGAAGATGCCGTGCGGCATGTGGCCCTCGTAGAAGACGACCTGCCGTTTCTTGTAGACGTTCGAGATCCGGCTGCGCTTGAAGTCCTCGAACTGCTCCCCGCCCAGGTCGGAGAAGAAACAGGCCCCGCGCGCCCTGCACAACGCGCACTCGGGTCCCGGTGTTCTGGCCATGATCATCAATTATAACCCAGGGATTGAGAGGAGGGTTCCGCCGCCGCGGCTGGACAAGGCGTTTCGCGCGATCAGTAGCTACAATGGCTGCATGTCGCTCCCTGTCTTGCTGGCCGGAATCTCGCTGTGCGGACGGTTCGCGGTCGCCCGGACGGCGGAGTTCGCCTGGGAGGGATTCGAGCGCGAGATCAACTGGGAGGCGTACACGTCCACCGCGGCGACGGCGCGGATCGTGGACGACACGATCCACTCCGAGGGGGCACATTCGCTGAAGCTCCTCTTCCACACGGTGGCGAACGCGCACAAGGCGGTCTACTCGCGCGGCGTGAGCGCGAACTGGTCGCCGTTCGGCGCGCTCCTCCTCGACGTGTACAACCCGACGGACCTGGCCGGGCTCACGCTGGGCGTGGTGGTGCAGGGCGGGGACTGGGTCGAGTACGAGTACCGGACGCCTCCGCTGGCGAAGGGCTGGAACCGGGACGTCCGGGTGGACTTCTTGCAGCGGCACTTCTCCTCGGCGGCGACGCACTACAAGCCGATCGGGTACCTGACGGGCCGCGGGGAAGTGAAGTCGCTTCAGATCGTGGTGTACCCGGGAACCGACGCGGAGGGCGCGGTGTATCTCGATAATCTGCGTCTCGAGCGCATGGGCCTGTGGACCGCGGGTCCGCTGGGTTTGAACTCGACGCTGGACGTGATCGCATCAATCGGAAATCTCGACTACGTGCCGCCGGACCTGCACATCCGGCCGCGCGACCTGACGCCGCTGGAGAGTTTCGAGACCGGGACCACCTGGTCGTCGTGGACCGACGGCGTCGTCATCGCGCCCGTCCGGGACCGGGTCAGCCACGGAACCGCATCGTTGAGCGTGACCTTCCCGGCGTCTCCGGACGGGTTCGAGGTGCGGCTGGACGGGATGGAGACCCGGCTCGCGGGCCGGAAGCAGTTGCGGATGGACGCGTACTGCGAAGGGCCGGGGGCCTCGGTCACGCTCATCCTGCGCGACGCGGCCGGCGGCGACTACTCGCAGAAGACCGGGATCGGTCATGGCTGGAGCAGCCGCGTCTTCGACTTCACCAACCCGAACGCCTGGGACGGCGGGGTGATCGAGCCCCGGACGCTGGCGACCCTGACCGAGGTGGCCGTGCGGATCGAGTCGCGGGACCCCGGCCGGCTGGTGTTCGACGGCCTCTCCGCGGGGGATCTTTCCCTCAAAGGCGCCGCGCGGGCGGGCGGCCTGCTCAACCTCTCGTACAATCCGTCGCCGGATGTCGAGGCGGTGGCGGATCTCCGGGCCGAGGACACGTTCTACGGGAGCCGCGCGCGCGACGCGCGGGACGGCGGCCCCGAGGTCTATCTCGACGCGGCGAACGTCCGTTTCGACGGGGGGGAGTTCCGGTCGAACGTGCTCTACCGGCGGCGAATCAACCCGATGGACCAACCGATCTTCCTGCTCGTCAGCCCGTGGAACCTCGGGACCGAGATCGCCGGCGTGGAGACCGCGGGGCGGGCGCTGAACACCGAGATGCAGGCGCTCGCCGCGACGCGGCTGGAGTACGGCCGGTACAACAGCCGCGTGCCGACGGGATTCGGTCCGGAGCAGGTCGGCGCGCTGCGTTTCCGACGCACCCTCGTCGAGGGCACCCGGGTGGGGACCACGTGGATCGCGCACCTGGCGCGGTACGGCACGGGAGTGACGGGCATCCCGCCCACGCGCGGGACGTTCGGCGCGGACGCCGAGACGCACGTGGGGGGGAAAGGGTTCTCCGTCGTCGGCCAGCTCGAAGGGGGCGTGACGGCGGGGCTGCGGCCGCGCGCGCCGGACGCGAACGCGCCCGGTAACGACCGGTTCTACGTCGGGACGAACATCTCTCCCCAGTGGGGGCGGCTCAAGCTGTCCGGCGGCTACACCCAGTTCGGCTACGACTTCGACGGCGACCTCACCTCCATCGGGGGGGGCGGCTGGGCCGGCCCGAGCTTCGGGGGCGGACTGGACCTGGACGGGCTGCCGGGCGTGCGCCTGCTCGCGCGGCTCCCGCTCTACGACCATTCCGTCGCCAACAACCTCTTGCTCAGCTGGGGCGGCTATGCCTGGAATTCCCGCGACCGGTTCGCGGATCCGGTCACGGGGCGCCTGAAGCCGCGGACGCTCGGGCGCACGGGCGAAATCGAGCTGGCGAACGACGAGAAGGCGAAGCCGAACTTCCGGCTCAGTATTCAATTCGAGGAGAGTACCGACCAATGGTACCGGAATCCCGATGTCGAGCAGCAGGTGCAAGTCCGTTTCCCCCTGCCGTGGGACGCGGGGCTGTCCACGGACGCCAAGTGGGAACGGACGCGCACGATCGACCGGACGACCGGCGAGAGCGGACGCGGCTGGAAGGACCGCCAGCGGCTCTCGGTGGACAAGCAGTTTCCGGGCGGCATCTTCGCGAGCGTCGGCGGGCAGTGGGTGCAGACCCGCGACTCCTGGCTGGACCAGTGGGGCGAGGTCGCGCGTCACTTCAAGCTGACCGGTGGGGCGCGCGCCACGGTCGGCCCCAACTCGACCGTGGAATTGTCCTACGGCTACCCCGCCCTCTTCGGGAACGACTACGGCATCCAGGACACCATCAATGTCTGGACCCTCACCGCTCGGGTATATTTCTGACATGATCTCCCGCGCCGTCCTCGCCCGTGCCCGGCGTCGCGCCGCCGGGATGCTGCGCCGGGCCGGCATCGCCCTGTCTCCATTGGAACCATCGAAGATCGAAGTGGCGGATTTCGGGCTGGGCGACCTGGAACGATCCGGGCTGGAGCTGGTGGTGTTCGCGAATAACGATCGGTACTGCGCGAAGGAGTTGGTCCTGTTCCCCCGCCAGACCTGTCCCGAGCACAGGCATCCGCCCGTCGGCGGAAAGCCCGGCAAGCAAGAGACCTTCCGCTGCCGGTGGGGGGAGGTGTACCTCCACGTCGCGGGGAAGCGGACGCCGCACCCCAAGGCGCGCCCGCCGCGCGGCAAGGAGGCGACGTACACGGTGGGGCGCGAGATCCGGCTGCGGCCGGGCGACCAGCACACGATCCCGCCGAACGTGCCGCACTGGTTCCAGGCGGGCCCCCGGGGGGCGGTCGTCTCGGAGTTTTCTTCGACCAGCCGCGACGGGTACGATATCTTTCGTGACCCCGCGATCAAGCGGGCCACCAAGGTCTATTGAGGAAGGAGGGAATTCCCACATGAATCCGAGTAAGCCGCTGTACCGCCATTCCGCGTGCGTCTGGACGATCGGAGACGGCTCCACCCGGTTCACCGGGGTCAGCCGCCCCGCCCTTTCCCGCGCCGACACGATCCGGAAGATCCGGCTGATCGCCGAGGGGAAGACCGGCGTCGAGGGCGTCGAGCTGCACTACCCCAACGAGTTCTCGGAGCGCAACGCGCGCGCGATCCGCGGCGTGCTGCGCGGCGAGGGCTTGGCCTGCGCCATGGTGACGCCGAACAACCACCATTTCTCGGTGCACCGGGCGATGTCCTCCGCCCGCCCCGCGGAGCGGAAGGCGGCGGTCGAGCGCGCGAAGCGGGTGATCGACCTGGCCTACGATCTTGACACCCGGATCGTGGTCTTCTGGCAGGGCGGCGAGAAGTACGACGACTACACCTCGATCGACCTGCCCAGCGCGATCAAGTGGTACGCCGAGTCGGTGAACGAGATCCTGCGCTACGACGCGCGGGAGCGGCAGGACCGGATCGTGCTCGCCGCCGAGGCCAAGCCGAACGAGCCCGGCCGCTTCATGCTGTTCCAGACCGACTCGGACTTTCTCGCGCTGCGGCCGCTGCTGGAGCGGCCGGACAAGTTCAAGCTCAACCCCGAGACCGGCCACGCGGAGATGGCGGGGCTGGACCCCGTGCAGGCGCTCGCGTTCATCCTGGCGCACGACGCGCTCGGGCACTACCACATCAACAAGCAGTTCGGGAGCAAGTTCGACACCGACGACCAGGTGGACATCGACAAAGCCCGGCTCTACCTCCTCAAGCTCCTCATCGACGCGCGCTTCGACGGCTGGGTCGGGCACGACATCCAAGCGCGGCACAACTACTCCGCGGCGGACAACGTCGGGGTGATCCGGGAGTCGGTGGCGAACGCCAAGGCCCTGGAGCGGCTTGTCGCGAAGATCGATTGGAAGCGGATCGCCCGGTGCGAGCTGGACGGCGAGTACCTCGGGGCCAAGATCTACCTGGACCGCATGCTCCGTACGGCGCGCTAAAGCTTCGCGCCGTACGGGCGCTGCAGCGGGTCGCGAGTTAGCGCGTCAGGCCGGCGGTCTTGAAGATGGCCTGCATCGAACGGGCGACCGCGTCGAGGCGGGCGTCGTCCGAGGGCAGGGCGTTCAGCTCCTTCTTGAAGGGCTCGGGGGTGACCGGGCCGTCGTAGCCGATCTGCTGGAGTGCGCCCAGGAAGCCCTTGATGTCGATGACGCCCGTCTCGCCCGGCAGGCAGCGCGTATTGTCGATCAGCGCTTCGAGCGCCACTCCCTTGGGCGCGTCGTTGACGTGCACGTAGGCGATGTCGGCGGGCCGCAGCTTGCGGATCGCTTCGACCGTCCCGCCGGAGGCGTGCCAGTGCCAGCAGTCCAGGAGCAGGCCGACGTTGGGGCCGATGGCCTTCCCAATTTCCAGCATGCCGCCCATGTCGTGGATGAACTCGTGCGCCTTGCCCTGCCACAGCGTGCGCGGGCCCAAGAACTCCAAGCCGAGTGAGCAACCCGCGTCGGCCAGGATGCGCGCCACGGGCGTGAACCGCTCGACGTGGAACTTCCGGTTGGCGTCGCGGGGCAGGGTGTCCGACCACGAGAGCACCCAGGTGAAGGTGCGCGTGCCGCCGATCGCCGCGGCGGCCTTCGCGAGGCGCGGGAGCTTCTCGAGGTCGGCCTTCCATGCCGCCTCGTCCGCCCGCCAGTTGGTCGGCAACCCCCAGCCGCCGGGGTGCACGCCCGCGCCGATGAAGCGCGCCCGGACCTTCGGCGCGCCCTCGCGGTCCACGAGGTCGGCGACTTCGGCCACGTTGAACTCCGTCCCGCCGAAGCCGTGCCGCTTGGCCTTGTCGATCGCGGCGTCCAGGTTCGCCGCTTTCACGCCGATGGCGCCGGGGCTCAGGGTCGAAAACATGCTGCCTCCTATCTCCGGTCGGCCCGGAGGTTGTCGAATGCCACCCAGCCGCTCGCGGTGGGATCGTTGCCGGTCAGGACCCATTCCACCTCGGAGATGCCCGCGCGCTCGGCGGCCGGGAGCCAGGCTCCGTCCAGCGGCTCCCGCACGGTGTTCCAGCCCGGCTTGAGCGGGACGACCGGCGCCGCGTGCCGGTCCGTCCCCGTCAGGGCCAGCGCCAAGCTCAGCGTGCCCTTCGCGTCGTCGGGCACGAAGACGTCCAGGGCGACGGCGGGGACGTTGGCCAGGTTCCATTTGACGGGCAGCGACGCGAAGACGGTCGGCCGCGCCCACTGGCCCAGGTCGTAGTTGACGCGCAGGGCGCGCGCCCCCTGCGTGACCCGCTCGGCGGTCGGGCCGAGCGTGACGCGGCCGTTCCAGGGATGCCAGGCCATCCGCCCCTCCCAGTCCTCGAGCACCGCGCCGGAGTAGCCCATTTCAGATCGAAACACACT
>CAYHEI010000006.1:6402-16263 GCA_964355385.1 uncultured bacterium
GGCGCCTGTTTGCACGCCGCCGCTGCCCGTGCGCCCCACGGGGCGGAAGCGGTCGAACACGACCGTTCCCGCGAGATCCTTCTTCTCGGTCGCCAGGATCCACTCGATGCCCTTCAGGGCCGACCGCGCTGCGGGCGGGAGCCAGGTGTCCCCGAGCGGGGTCGTCACGGTGTTCCAGCCGGGCTTGAGCGCGATCTTCGGTCCCTCGAATTTCTCCTTCTTCTTGTCGCCGGGCGTGGTGGGCTGCACGGACAGCGCCACGCCGACCGCCTCGGGCACCCACACGTCCACCGCCAACGCATCGAGGCCGGAGAGGTCGAGGGGCGGATCGAACGCGGCGTAGATCAGCGGCCACTGGCACTTCGTGAAATCAAACGTGACTGCCAAGCCGGTCGATCCCTTGCGCTGGGGAGCCGGCGCGGCGGCCAGTCCCACCGACTCGTCCCAGGCGTCCCACGCGTGGGCGTTCTCCCAAGTTTCGAGCGTCTGCCCCGGCTTGACCTTCTCCGTCCCGGCCGGGGGCACGTACGTGTCCCCCACCTTGTGAAGCTCGATGCTGATCTTCCCATCTTGCAGCACTTGAACGGAAAGAAAATGATAGAATCCGCCCTGCTCGCGCGGAGCGTACAGGTGCGCTCCCGCGCCGCCGGTGATGTAGTACTTCACGCCGTCGCGCTCCTCGTAGCTGTAGAGGTGCTCGTGACCCGCGAAGACCGCGCCGATACGGTCCTTGTGCTTCACGAACAGCGCGTGCAGCCGGTCGCGGTCCTCGGGGTGGATGTCCAGCGAGCCCCCGATGTGCCCGTCCACCGGATAGAGCGGCTGGTGGAGGGCGAGAAAGACCTTGTGCTTCCCGGCGGTCGCAAGCTGCTTCTCGAGCCAGGCGAGTTGGTCGCCCGCGATCTTCGCGGAGTCGGTTTCCGTATCCAACCCGATCACGCGGACGGGCCCGAAATCCCGGGACCAGCGGGTCGGCCCCCACATCTCGCGGTACACGCGCGCGGACATCTTGTCGTGCAGGTCGTGGTTGCCGGGCGTGTGCAGGATCGGTGCCTGCACGATCTTCACGGCGTCCTTGTAGCCCGCCCACTGCCGCCGGAGCTGCGCCTCGTCCTCGGTGTACCCGTTCACCATGTCGCCCGTCGTCACGACGAACTGGGGGGCGGCCTGGTTGATCATCCGGAGAATATCGAGGAAGACTTGCTGCTGGTGCCCCTCCTCGTCGCCCCGGTTGTCGCCCAGGATCACGAACGTGACGGCCCCGTCCTTCGGCGGCGGCGGCAACTCGGGCAGCCGCCCGACTTTCGCCCCTGCGCACCCGGCCAGCGCAGCCAGGAGCCCGGCGGCTAGAAGGAAGCGGTGTGTCACCAGACGATTATAGCCACATTGCCAGCCAGGACCACGCCCGCCGGCCGCTCCACATGTGATCGGCGTCGAACGTGTCGTGGGCGATGCGTTCCGGATGCCCTGCCGCGCGGTACATCCGCTCGACCTTCTTGTAGGCGACCAGCATGTCGGGATAATGGAAACAGGTCTCCCGCCGGCCCATCTCGAACAACACCGGCTTGGGGGCCGCCAGTCCGAGCATCTCGGGGATGTCGCCGTGCGCGAGTAGCCCGGGGACGTACTGCGCGCCGCACGTGTTACCCTTCCCCCGCCCGTTCAGCGCGTCCACGCGGACCGTCGAGACGTAGCCGCTGACCACGCCCGCCTTCAGCCGGGAGTCGTTGATCAGCAGGTGGGTGGACATCGTGCCGCCGTACGAGAGGCCGATCACGCCCAGCCGCCGCGCATCCACGTTCGGGTGCAGCGCCAGCAGGTCCACCGCCCGCATCCCGTCCCAGACGTTCTGGGCCAGCAGCGTATGCCCGAAGTACTGCATCGCCATGCTCGAGATGTCGCACTCGTCGCGGCCGTCGCGGACGAACCACTGGGGCGGCCGGCGCTCCCCGAACGGGATCCAGTCGGGCGCGATCACCACGTAGCCCAGGCGCGCCGCCTGCGCCGCGTAATCGTAATTGAGCGAGCGGACCCAGGAAGCGTGATCGGTGTCCGGATGCCGGGGACTAGCCGTGAAGGACGCCGCCCAATCGGCGTAGTTCTTCCCGGGTTTCCCGGTCATGACGCCGCAGATGTCCGCCTTGCCCTTCCCGTGACCGTGCGCGGCCAGCAGTCCCGGCCGCTTCTCTCCTTTCCTGAGTCCGGTTGGAACCAGTAGATAACAAGGCACGGACATGCCGGGCGTGGAATCGTAGATGATCTTCTCGCGGACGTACCCGTCCAGCTTCACCCGTTCGAGCACCTTGACCCGAGGCGCTGCGCGCCGGGGCCACGGCCCCAGCATGCGGCGATAATGTGGCGCGAACGCCCGCTGCCAGCGCCGGAACGCCGCGGGGGTCGCACCGGTGAACGGGGTGTCCGGCCGCCTCGTCCGGACCCAGGTCTGGATCGTGTCGTAGAAGTTGACGCTGCGTGCAGACTTCACGCCGCGCCCTTCTTCTCGGGCGCCGTCGGAAAGTCCACGAGGGCCAGCGCGCGGCCGTGGCTTGCCTTCACCAACTTCCGGTCATCGGTCAGCAATGGCAGATCAAGGCTCTCGGCGAGCGCCAGGTACGCCGCGTCGTAATAGAAGATTCGGCGATCGATCTGGAGGGCCAGTGCGCGCTGGTGCTGCGCATTGCTGAGCGCGTGGATGCGAAGGGGCAATGCGAGGAATTCCCCGAAGCATTTCCCGGGATTCCCCACGCGTCGTACGAGGACGTTGCCCACTTCATAGCGGATGAGCTCGGGAGCATGCAGCATGATTTCTCCCTCGACGGCCTGCGCGAGTGCTGCGCGCGACTGCCGCTGGCCCGATTCGATGTCCTCGGAGAGGTACCACTTGACGGCGACGGAGGTGTCGACCACGAACTCGCGATCAGTAACGATGTTCACGCATCTGCCTGATCATGGCCGTCGTAGGCAGTCCGGGCTTCCAGGTGTGCCGCGTCTTGACGATGAATTCGTAGGCGCGACGCACCCGAGGATCGTCAATGGGGCGCGCCGGTGGCTGCGGGATCCCCCCGGCCAGCGCGGAGTCGATGAGAAACTTGCTCCGGCTCTTGCCGCTGGCCTTGGCCAGCCGGTCAAGGTGGCGGAGCTGATCCTTGGGGACCGAGATGAGCACCTTCACCGTCATTGTGCTCTCAGTATATCCTCGGTATATCTGCCGTCAAGCAACGCGGGAGAAGTGATCGAAGCCCGCCGGCGCGGGGCCGCGCACTCCCACCAACTCGACGCCTCGGCCGCGGCGCACTTCGCCCACCACAGTCAGGTGGACGCGCAGGCGCTTGAGCGCGGCCGTCGTCGCCGTGAGCCGCCGGCGCGGCAGCGTCGCGACCAGCTCGTACTCTTCCCCGCTTTCCAGCGCGAGCGCTTGCGGGCTGTAGCCCAGCGACGGCGCCAGCGCGTCCGCGTAGAACGGAATGGGGATCGCGCCGGGGACGAGCGCCACGCGGATGCCGGACTCTTGGGCGAGATGTCCGGCATCGCGCGCCAGCCCGTCGCTGATGTCCGCCATGGCGGACGCGGAGCGGGCGAGCACGCGCCCCGCCGTGACGGGCGGAACCGGGCGGGAGTGCCGTCCGATCGCCGCGCGGGCGGCGGGACCCTTGCGGCCGTGCCGGAGGCACAACAGTCCCGCCAACGAACCACCCAGAGCTCCTGTGACGACGACGAGCTCACCCGGGCGCGCGCCGTCCCGGCCGATGCGCTTGGTGGGCGCCTCCCCCGCGATGGTAATGTGCGCGGCCACGTGCGGGCCGGCCGAGAGATTGCCGCCCGCGATGGCGACGCCGTACGCGCGCCCGCACTCGAGCAGCCCGCCGTAGAAGCCCTTGAGCCAAGCCACCGGCAGCGCCGGGGGCAGCTCCAACGAGACCAGCGCCGCCCGCGGAACTCCCCCACCCGCCGCGATGTCCGAGACGTTGGCGGCAAGCGCCTTCCACCCGGCGTCAGCGGCGGACGTCCACGCCCGCTTGAAGTGGATTCCTTCCACGAACGCGTCGTTCGTGACCAGCGTCCGCCCCGTGGTCTTGAGGATCGCGCAATCATCCCCGATCCCGCGGATCAGTCGAGGGGACTTCCCTTGCCGTTGCACCCACCTCGTGATCAATAGGATCAATCCTGCTTCACCGGTTCCGCCGATGGTGCTCAGAATCGGTCCTTTCTCATCTCAAGGAGCAGTTTGACGGGATCGGTCTTGAGCTTGAGCGGCTTCAGTTTCGCGATGAGCGGCGCGACCCCTGCCCAAGTCTTCGGCGCAGGGCTGACCACCAACCGGCCGACGCGCATGGTGAACGGCACCACTCGGGCGATCGGTCTCCCCCGGTGGGTGATGATCAGAGGTCCGTCAAGCCGAACCCCCTGCAGGGACCTGCTCAGGTGTGCCTTGAAGTGCGAGATCGAGATGCGCGGTTCTCCTTTCGCCTGATCGCGCCGGACAGGTCGCGGAGGCCGTCTGCGGCCGGTCTTCATGAATCCATGGTCGCCACGTCAGGCCGCACCCTCAAGGCGGCGCGCGGTCACGAACGGAATGCGGTCGAAGTCCCGCACGTTGTCCGTGACAATCTCCCGGATGCCGGCTCCGCGCATCGTGATGGCGAGGTAGAGGTCGTACCATGCGGGCCCGGAGATGCCGAGACGCGCGCCTTCCTGCATCGCGAGCCGGACCGCGCCGCGCGAGGGATAAACCTTGCGGAGGCGTCGTGAGCTGTACAGGATCGAGGTCATCCTCTCCACCGCTTCTCCGCTAAGGGGCGGATCCACGAAGCGCCGCCGCGTCGTGACCGCAGCGAACTCCACGAGGTTCTGCGGAGAGATGCAGAAGAGTCCTCGCTGGTGCAGACCGGCGGCGACCAACCGCGAGGCGGCAGCGTGGAGGGGCGAAGCGTCGTATGCGGCGTGGACGAGCACGTTGCTGTCGAGGAGGGCTGTGGCCACGCGCCTGGGCCTCAGTCGTACATCAGGCGGCGGCTGAGAGAGGTCTTGATCTTGCCGTGGACAGCGCCGAGCGGGTCAGGCGCAGTGGCCGTCTTGCGGAACCGCGATGGCTTGAGGCGCTTCGTCTGCTCGACGCGGCGAAGGTACGCTTGAAGATCGTAGACCCTGCTTGGGCGGCCGTTCTTGATGACGACGGCCAGTACCTTGCTGGCCTTCCCGCGCTCGAGCATGCGGCGGGCGATGCTGGACGGGAAGCCTTCCATGGCTATGCCAGAATAACACTCCCTCCGTATCGGGTCAAAATAACTCCTATGTAAGGCTTATCGCTGATGTCGGACGAAGTCCGAGACGCGATCGAGGAGCCGCTCAGCGCGCGCAACTCCGCCCGGCGGGCGGTCGTGCAGGAGGTAGGCCTGGACTGGCGCTAGCGCGGTTCGCCACGTGTCGCAGCGCGGGATGTCCAGGAAACGCGGGATTATTGACGGCTTGTCGAGCACGTACTCTCCATCCGCCTTCCACACCGCCGACCGCAGCTCCAGCAGAAGCGTGTTCACGATCGCATCCACGGTCCGCTCCGCCGCCGGCCGCCGGTCCACGTAGTGCGCCCGCAGCCAACGCATGAACGTCCGATCCGAACGGTCGATCTCGGTCGCCGTAGGCTCGCGTACTGCATGCAGGGCCAGCCGGCCCGCCACGACGACTCCTTGTCGCTTGAGGCGCAGCACCTCGTTCACCAACTCGCCTGAGAGCGGCCGCCGCAGGTCGCGTTCGGCCAGGATCACGACGCCCAGATCCTTGGGGATGGGATGGGCGGCGCGGTATCGCTGCCGGAGCCGCTCGATGGCCGCCCTGGTCCGGCCGTCCGGCTTGCCGCGAATCACCACGGCCAGGTCGATGTCGCTGCGTCCCGGCCGGTACCGCCCCGCTCCCAGCGAGCCGATGGCCGCAACCGCCTTCACCTTCCCTGGCGCGAGGGCCACGGCGTTCCGCCCGAACGCCCGGGCGATGGCCCATGCCTGGGCGCGGCCGATCAACGCTTGCGCCGCTGCACGCGGTCGTGGAAGCGGCGGACGTCTTCGTAGTCGGCGGGACCCGACTCCTTCTCGAACTGCGCGAGCAGCTCGCGCTGCCGGTTGGAGAGGCGGCGCGGCACTTCGACGCTGACGCGTACGAGGAGGTCGCCCTTGCTGCCGCGGCGCTCGACGCTGGGCAGGCCGTAGCCCTTGAGGCGCAGGACCTGGCCCGACTGGGTGCCGGGTGGAATCTTGAGGCGGCCGTTCCCGTCGAGGGTCGGCACCTCCACGTCGCCGCCCGCCGCGGCCAGCGGGACGGGAATCGGCAGCTCGAGCAAGAGGTCGGTGCCGTCACGCTCGAACAACTCGTGCTTGCGGACCTCCACGACGAGGTAGAGGTCGCCGCGCGCCGCGCCCTCCTCCCCCGGCTCCCCCTCGCCCGCGAGTCGGATGCGCATCCCGCTGTCCACGCCGGCCGGGACGTTCACGTTGAGCGTACGCTGGATCTTGACGAGCCCTTCTCCGCGGCAAGTGGGGCACGGGGACTCGATCACGGTCCCGCGCCCGCGGCACTTGTGGCACGTGCGGCTGATCGCGAAGAAGCCGTGCGAGACGTGCACCTGGCCCCGGCCGCCGCACGTCGGGCAGGCCTTGGGCGCGGTGCCGGTCTTCGCGCCGCTGCCGTGGCAGGAGGCGCAGCGCTCGGTGCGCTCGAAGGAGATCTTGCGCTCGCCGCCCGCGGCGGCCTCGTCGAGCGTGAGCTCGAGATCGTAGCGGAGGTCCTCCCCCGCTTGGACCCGCCGGCGCCCTCCCCCGCGGCCCCCGAAGAACCCGCCGAGCAAGTCCTCGAACATGTCTCCCACGCCGCCGGCCGCGTCGGGATCGATGCCGCCGAATCCCCGGCCGCGCGGCCCCGGACCCGCCCCGGCGCCGAACGCGTCGTGGCCGAAGCGGTCGTAGGCCGCGCGCTTCTGCGGGTCGCTCAGGACCTCGTTGGCCTCGTTGAGCTCCTTGAACCGCTCCTCGGCGCCCTTGTCGGTGGGATTGGCGTCCGGGTGGTGCTTCTTGGCGAGACTGCGGAAGGCGGCCTTGATCTCGTCCGGGGAGGCGCCGCGGGAGACGCCCAGCACGTCGTAGTAGTCTTTCTTGCTCATCTTGCGTGAGCGCGCTTCCGTCGAATGGAAGCGCGTCGAAGCGGGTACGGCCGCTCAGGGCGGCTGAGCCGCCCTTCGCGCGACCTCGCTCGCGCTCGGTCGAGCGAAGTCCGTTTCACGGCCGGGTCAGCCTTTGGGGCCCTCGTCCGGCTTGAACTCTCCTTCCACTACGCCTTCCTTGGGCGGTTCCCCTTCCCCCCCGCCGGGCGCTCCCTCGGGGGCTTTCCCCGCCTTGGCGTACATGGCCTCGCCGAGCTTCATGGAAGCCGCGCTGAGCGTCTCGGCGGCCTTCTTGATGCGCTCGGTATCGGTCCCCTTGAGCGCCTCCTTGAGGTCGTTCGCCGCGTCCTCGATCTTCTTCCGGGTCTCGGCGTCCACCCGCTCGCCGTGCTCCTTGATCGCGCGCTCCGTGGCGTACACCAGCGAGTCGGCCTGATTGCGGACCTCGGCGGCGTCCCGCTTCTTGCGGTCCTCGTCGGCGTTCGCCTGGCCGTCCTTGACCATCTTCTCGATCTCGGCCCGGTCCAGTCCCGAGGACGGCTTGATGGTCATCTTCTGTTCCTTGCCCGTGGCCTGGTCCTTCGCCCCGACGTGCACGATGCCGTTCGCGTCGATGTCGAACGTCACTTCGATTTGCGGCATGCCGCGCGGCGCGGGCGGGAGGCCCACCAGGTCGAACTTCCCCAGCGAGACGTTGTCGGCGACCATCTCGCGTTCGCCCTGCAGGACGTGCACGGTCACCGCCGGCTGGCTGTCCGAGGCCGTGGAAAAGATCTGCGATTTCTTGGTCGGGATCGTCGTGTTGCGGTCGATGATCCGCGTGAACACGCCGCCGAGGGTTTCGATGCCCAGCGAGAGCGGCGTCACGTCGAGCAGCAGGACGTCCTTGACCTCGCCCTTGAGGGCGGCGGCCTGGATCGCCGCGCCGACCGCGACGACCTCGTCGGGATTGACGCCCTTGTGGGGCTCTTTCCCGAAGAACTTCCGCACCGATTCCACGACCGCGGGCATGCGCGTCATGCCGCCGACGAGAATGATCTCGTCGATGTCCGCCGGCTTGAGGCCGGCGTCGCCGAGCGCCCGCTCGAGCGGCGGGATGGTTCCCTCCACGAGCGCGCGCGTGAGGGATTCCAGCTTCGCCCGCGAGAGCTTGGTCACGAGGTGGCGCGGGCCCGAGGCGTCCGCCGTCACGAAGGGCAGGTTGATGTCCGTCTCGAGCACGGTCGAAAGTTCGCACTTGGCCTTCTCCGCGGCTTCCTTGAGCCGCTGCAGCGCCATCCGGTCGCCGCGCAGATCGATGCCGTGCTCCTTCTTGAACTCGTCGGCGAGCCACTCGATGACGCGCTGGTCGAAGTCGTCCCCGCCCAGGTGCGTGTCGCCGTTGGTCGCCTTCACCTCGAAGACGCCGTCCCCGATTTCGAGGATGGAGATGTCGTAGGTGCCGCCGCCGAGATCGTACACCGCGATCTTCTCGTTCTTCTTCTTGTCCAGGCCGTAGGCCAGCGCGGAGGCGGTCGGTTCGTTGATGATGCGCAGGACCTTCAGGCCCGCGATCTCCCCCGCGTCCTTGGTCGCCTGGCGCATCGCGTCGTTGAAGTACGCCGGGACGGTGATAACCGCCTCGGTGACCGTGTCCCCGAGGAACGCCTCGGCGTCCGCCTTGAGCTTGGCGAGCACCATGGCGGAGATCTCCGGCGGCGAGTACTCCTTGCCGTCGATCTTGACCCGCACGTCGCCGTTGGCCGAGGACGCGAGCGGGTACGGCACGAGCTTGCGGTCCTTCTCGACCGTCGGGTCGTCGAGCTTGCGGCCCATGAACCGCTTGATGGAGAAGATCGTACGCTCCGGATTGGTGACGGCCTGCCGCTTGGCGACCTGGCCCGTCAGCCGCTCCCCCGTCTTGGCGAACCCGACCACGGAGGGCGTGAGCCGGCTCCCTTCCGCGTTGGGGATGACCACGGGCTCGCCGCGCTCCATGTGCGCGACCACCGAGTTCGTGGTTCCGAGATCGATTCCGACGACTTTTGCCATGTCACCCCTCCTCCATCGCTGGTGAGGCGGCTTTGGGCCGCAACACCTTGACGCGCGCGGGCCGCACCACCTTGCCTCGGATCGAGTACCCCGGCTCGAAGACCTCCCCCACCGTGTCCGCGACGACCTCCGCGGACTCGTCCTGGGACAGGGCCTCGTGCCGGTGTGGGTCGAACGGCTCCCCCGCCGCGTCCATCCGTTCCACCCCGAACTTCGCGAGCACGCTGTGGAACATCCGGAGCGTCAGCTCCACCCCCTTCAGGACGCTCTCGAAGCCCTGCCGACCCTCCTTCCCGTCGGTCGCCGCGGCCAGGGCCCGTTCCAGGTTGTCGAGGACCGGCAGCAACTCGACGACGACGGCTTCGGCGGCCGTGGCCTGCAATTCCGCCCGTTCCCGCTTGGCCCGTTTCCGGTAGTTGTCGAAATCCGCGGCGAGGCGTAGGTACCGGTCCCTGACCTCGGCGATCTCGCGCTGGACGTCGTCCGCCGAGATGTCCGCCACTTCCCCGCCGGTTCCCGGCCCGGGGCCCGCGCCTGCGTCGTCGTCGGCGAAGGCGTTGAGCGCCTCGACCTCGGCGGCCGGTTCAGACCCGGCTTCGGGAGCGGCCCGTTCTTCGCTCATAGGGTGCCGAGGCTCCGCCGGGGGATGGGCCCCCCCGCCGCCCCCCCGCCGGGCCCACAAC